>JAJZHR010000444.1 GCA_021810815.1 Acidobacteriota bacterium
TTGTGACCTAGTTAGACTTGTTTGTACGGGAAAATGACGAGCAACAGTGAGGCCTTGCGCGATAGAGCGAAGAGAAGACGACGAGGCGATTGCTGACATTGAGGCGAACCATGCGCTCTCCGAAACAGACTCTATGAACCTGGGGGAACTCAGCAGGGTACCGATTCAGAGATCTTTTGGCGGAATCGAGCTTCGCCCGTCTCTTGCTTCAAATCGTATTGCGAGGATCTACGTTGACCATGCAAGCTGTGGGAACAAGAGCGGAAATGTCAAGACCTCATTTTATGGGCTGAAAAGCAGCCTCCATCGGTGACCAAATCGCCCTGAACCATTTGTCTGCATTTGACCTCAGAACGCTGCAAGAACTCTTCACGTAATTCTTACCTCTCTGTGTACCCTTCGGTCATCGTGTCGAGGCCGGCGCAGCTTCAGAACCCTGCTGCTTTGGCTTGCAGCAACAGAGAGAGTAGAAGAAGAAGCGTCACGCTGCTTCGCATCGGGTGTAGGGCTGATTCATCACCCCCAAATGGGATGCTGCGTGTATACGCGAGCCGTATCCGTGATTGCGGGCGTCAACACACAGGGAATCAGTAACTTGACGGCCTTCCAATGGAGCACAGCTTTGATGCGTTTACGCGTGTCAACGCGCAGAGCGCTCAACGGCGATGATGCCTAAACGCACTGATCGGCAATGCTTTGCCGCAACCGGTGCTTGACGGCCAAAATCGCAGGGAGCAAGCTATTTCGAGGCGGGCTTCTTGATGAGCGCTCCCCGCATCCCGACTCCGTTGCAGTCTCCAGCCTCGCCGAGTGGCGAAGCGCGTTCGGTTCTTCGTGCCAAAACCATTGCGACAAGGGTGACGCCGGAAGAGTTGGCGGAGATCGAGGCCGCTGCCGAAGGTGCGGGAGAATCCTTGGCGGAGTGGCTGCGCGAGCTGGCCTTGAAGGCCGCGCGGGAACGTCCGGCGGACCCTGCAGAGTTGGTGCTGGCCGAGGTCTCGGCGCTGCGATACATGCTGCTGAATCTCTTTCACGCGACGGCCCAGGCGAACGCCGAGGGCAAGCATCTGCTCCCGGAATCGGTCGTCAAAATCCGTGACCAGGCGAACGCGCGGAAGCTGGTGGACGCTCGTAAACTGCTCGCGAAGTTTCTGTCCCAGGAGGGGTCAGGAGGAGGTGGGCGATGAAGAAGCTTCTCTTTGTCGTCGGTGTGGGAATGTTTCTGCTGGCCGCCGGCTTTGGTGTGTTTCTGCGTCCGCTGCTGTACACCCTGACGCCGCTTCAGCGGTACTACCTCGGTGCGTATCTGAGCAGCTCGTGGCATGAGACAGACCCGTCCGCAACGAGCGAGGTGCGGTGGATATGGAAGTTCAAACCTGCAGCCGAATCGAAGAAGAGCAAGCAGAACCTGCAATACACCTTGGCTACCGAAGATTTGTTTCCGATTCCGGCTCGGGAGCTGCTCTGGAAAGGGGACATCCTGCCCTTCTGGATGAACCGGAAAGCGGAGTTGGACGGGTGGACCGGCATCGAACGAGGGTTGCCGACGGAGGTGAACTCCGCGAAGCTGGCGGCACTGCTTCAGGAGGAGTTCTTCTATGGAGAGCCCGTGTGGCGCTACTTTGTGCAGCCTGCTTTGCTGCTCGTCGCTGCACTGCTTTTATGGTTGCTGATCCGATCGTGGCGGAGCGCGCGCCGAGAGCGGTATCTGTGGGGAAGGCCGGTTCCGCTGTGGCGAGAGGCGGGGCAGAATGTGCTCAGCTTGGGCGCTGGCATCAGGAAGAATGTCCAGGCGCGGCGGGCACTACGAGCCTCGGACACGAAGCCTTTGAAGGAAGTTCATCACTTAGCGAAGCCAGCAACGACTCTACAGGGGGCGTCGGTATCGACCGCACCGATTGCACTGCCGTCTCCTCAGACTCCCGCTGCCAAGAGCAACGGGTTTGTGTGGGATGCGAGCAAAGGGATTGAGTGAGGCGACGACAGGAGCAGCGCGCAGATGCTGACGATCTCCAAACCGCTGTCGGCAAGCCAGGTGCGGACGTACCATGAGCGGGAGTTTGCGTCGGAGCGGCAGAACTATTGGAGCCGCGACCAGCAGGGGCATAGTGAGTGGCAAGGCAAGCTCGCTGAGCGGTGGGGCTTGGAAGGTGCGGTTGGCAATGAACACTTTGCGCGTTTGACCGAAGGCCGGCATCCGCACACGGAGGCGCAGCTCGTTCGCCATCAGGTTTCCAAGACGTATGAGGGCAAGTTCGGCAAGGAGGTGACGAGCGTGGAGCATCGCGCCGGTTGGGATGCTACGTTTTCCGCGCCGAAGTCAGTTTCTCTCACTGCCCTTGTGGGCGGTGATGAGCGCGTGCGAGAGGCGCATCGGGAGAGTGTGCGCGTGGCGCTCAACGAGTTGGAGCGGTACACGCAGGCGCGGATCGGCAACGTCCATGCGCCGGAGACGACAGGCAAATTTATTGCAGCTACCTTTGAGCATGACACGGCGCGTCCCGTGGATGGCTACGCCGCGCCGCAGCTCCATACCCATGCTGTGATCTTCAACGTCACTGAGCGCGACAACGGACAGACGCGCGCCTTGCAGCCGCAGGAGCTATTCGCTTCGCAACGCTATGCGACCAGCGTGTACCGTTCCGATCTGGCGATGCGGTTGCAGGGTTTGGGCTACGAGCTGGAGCGCGGCAAGCATGGACAGCCGGAGATCAAGGGCTATACGAAAGAGTATCTGGAGGCCAGCAGCCCGCGCCGGGAGCAGATCAAAGATCAGCTGCGCGAGATGGGAATTGACGGGGCCGGAGCCGCGCAGGTTGCCGCTCACAGAACGCGGGACAGTAAGGATTTGCTATCGCCGGGAGAGGTATTGGAGCGGCACCGCGAGTTGGCCGCGCAGTATGGACATCAGGCCGACCGCGTTGTGGCTGGAGCGCGGGCACATGAACAGCGCCACGTCTACGAACCTGACCGAGTCGCGCAGCAGGCCGTGACGTATGCCCGCGACCATCTCT
>JAJZHR010000445.1 GCA_021810815.1 Acidobacteriota bacterium
GAAGATGACGGCGTGCTCCTCTGCGATGCCGACGTCAAAGTAGCGGGTGGGATGGTGGGGCCGGAAGAGATCGAGGGCGGTTCCGTTGGGCATGGCAGCGGTGATGGCCACCACCTTGTCATTGCTGTCGGCGAGATTGCTGAGCGTCTCGGCGAAGATCTCGGAGTAGGTCTTCTGGCCGACGGATTTGGTTTCGCCGGTTTCGGGGTCGTAGGGTCCGAGGCCGTGGAACTTCTTCACCTTGTCGAGGGCGGGCTGGAAGCCGCGGCCCTTCTGCGTGATGGCGTGGAGAAGAACGGGGCGGTCCTGCTGCTTGAGGAACTTGAAGGTTTCGATGAGCAGGGGGAGATTGTGGCCGTCGATGGGGCCGTAGTAGGTGAGGCCGAACTCCTCGAAGAGCATGGAGGGGCCGATGAGTCCCTTGGCGGCTTCCTCCGCCTTGCGGGCGACGTGGCGGACGGCCTTGCCGCCGAAGCGCTCAATGAGGCGCGCCGCGGAGTCGTGCAGATGGGCGTAGTGCTCGCTGGTGACGACCTTGTGGAGGTATCCGGCGATGGCGCCGACGTTGCGGTCGATGGACCACTCATTGTCATTGAGAACGACGATGAGCCGCTTGGTCTGGGCGGCGATGTTGTTGAGCGCCTCGAAGGTGATGCCGTTGGTGAAGGCAGCGTCTCCGGCGAAGGCGACGATATGCTCCTTGCCGCCGGACATGTCTCGCGCGACGGCCATGCCGAGAGCTGCGGAGACGGCGGTGCCGGCGTGGCCGGCGCCATAACTGTCATGCTCGCTCTCGGTGCGGAGAGCGAAGCCGTTCAAGCCCTCGGGCTGGCGCATGGTCTCAAACCGGCTGTTGCGGCCGGTGAGGAGCTTGTGGATGTAGGCCTGGTGGCTGACGTCGAAGACAAAACTGTCCTTCGGCGTGTCGAAGACATAATGGAGGGCGAGGGTGAGCTCCACGACGCCGAGGTTGGGGCCGAGGTGGCCGCCGGTCTTCGACAGCACAAGAATCATCCGCTCGCGGATCTCCTGCGCGAGCGACTCCAGTTGCGCGATGGTCAGTTGCTTGATGTCCGCCGGGGACCGGATGCCTTCGAGAAGGCCCGCTGCCACCGGGGCTGCTGCGATTTTCACCATGCTGGCAATACCTTCCGCGCACACCGCCGCGCTGACAACCGAAATTTTACGGCATGGCGCGTGCTCAATTCCCACACGGTTCAGGGTCGCGCTCGATCGGGACGGCCAGGACAACTGCAAACACGTCCGCCGACATCCGCGCGCGACCGCAACCATTGAGGGTTTCTCAAACGTCTAGTATATCAATCATCCAGCGCGCCCATCCGGCTGAGGGCGGAAGCCGGGCCGCTGGTAGCATGATCTCGCCTTCCGCAAACAAGGCATTGCCATTTGGAAGCACCCCCTGAAGGAGTAGCTATGCAACCCGGCGACGCTCAGCGCCAACCGTTCGGAAGTAGCTGGATCTTGAAAGCGAAGCACTTCGCCAGCCGCATCGGCGTCGTTCGCGCCGCTGGAACCGACCTGGAGGGCATCTCCAGAGGGGCGATTCGGGTGGGCAGCGTTGCTCTCGCGCTGCTCTGCTCCTCTGCGGCTCTGCAAAGCCAGACCACCACGTTCCAGCCCTTTCCCGAGCAGTCGTCCGCCGGCACGAATCCGCTGACGCAGCCGACCCTGTCCCCCGGAGTCATTCTTCTGATGGAGCTGGAGGGACGCTTCCAGCAGGAGGTGGCTGCGGGAGGCGGCAAGACGTTCGCATCGTGGTTCGCCGACGACGGGATGACGCTGAGCAACGGTCGCGCGCCGGTGATTGGCAAGGCGGCCATCGCAGCGAGCGCGGTGTGGAGCCCCAAGGACTATCAGCTCACATGGGCTCCCCAGGGCGGACAGATGGGGCCGCAGGGCGACATGGGCTTCACCTGGGGCCACTACAACGGCCGCTCGGTGGACAAGGCGGGGGACCCGGTCGTCACCTCTGGCCGCTACATGACCGTCTGGAAGAAGCTGCCCAACGGGGACTGGAAGGTCGCGCTGGAGTCGAGCGCCGACGACGTGCCCGCCGGGGCCGACTGCTGCTCGCTTCCAAAGCCGTGATGGCTTCAATAGCCGTGATGGCTTCAATGGAACTTCGGTAACCTAATTTATATTACTGGTGCCCAATTTCAGCTCGCCATTCGCACTAACGCGATTCGTGCGCCACGGTGACGCAAAAGTTGCATCCGCATTGCGGGGCCTCCGCCTAAACTAGGGAGTGATTCTTCGTATCCGACTCATCCTCTGATGAATGCAGTGCTAATCAAAGACGAAGCAGCGCGCCTTCAGGCGCTCCAGCAGTATGAGGTGCTGGACACGCCGCCGGACCCAGCGCTGGACGACATCACGCGGCTGCTGGCGCAGATATGCGGGGTGCCGATCGCGGCCATCAGCCTGGTGGATGCGAACCGCGTGTGGTTCAAGTCGCGCGTGGGCACGGATGTTCGCGAGCTTCCCCGCGCTGGCAGCCCTTTTCAGGCCACGCTCGAAGTGGAAGATCTGCTGGAGATTCCCGACATCCAGATGGATCGGTTGTATTCGCGCAAAGGCGTGCGGCTGGGCCAGGCGTCGATCCGTTTCTACGCTGGGGTTCCACTGGCGACGCCGGACGGCGCACCCATCGGCAGCCTCTGCGTGATGGACACCGAACCCCGCACGCTGGATGAGCCGCAACTGGCAGCACTGCGCATCCTGAGCCGGCAAGTGATTACGCGCATGGAGTTGCATGCGAAGGTGCGGGCCATGGAGAGGTCGGCGAGGGCGCGGGCGCGGATCGAGTCCGCTCTGACGGTGGAGAGGAATTTTGTGTCGGCGGTGCTGGACACGGTGGGTGCTCTGGTGATCGTGTTCGACACGGCAGGGCGGGTTGTGCGCTTCAACCGCACCTGCGAGACCATCTCCGGATACAGCTTCACGGAGCTCGTCGGCCGGCCGTACTGGGAAAGGCTGTTGCCCCAG
>JAJZHR010000446.1 GCA_021810815.1 Acidobacteriota bacterium
AGCCGATACGGAACTGGACCGGACCATCATCGAGGCGATCAAGGACCCGCTGGTGCATCTGGTGCGCAATGCCTGCGATCACGGCGTTGAGTCGCCTGAAGTGCGGATGCGGGCGAGCAAGCGGGCAGAGGGAACATTGACCCTTCGCGCCTATCACGAGGGCGGCCAGGTCAACATTGAAATCGGCGATGACGGGGCAGGGATTGACGTCGCGCGGGTCAAGCAGAAGGCCATCGAGAAAGGGCTTCTGCGGCCCGAGCAACTGGAGAAGCTGAGCGATCGCGAGGTGCTGAACCTGATCTTCCAGCCTGGATTCTCGACGGCTCAGACGGTAACCAATCTTTCCGGGCGCGGCGTGGGCATGGACGTGGTGAAATCCCACGTCGAGAAGATCGGGGGAGCCGTCGATGTGTTCAGCCGGGTGGGCGAAGGGGCAACGGTCAAGATCAAGATTCCGCTCACGCTGGCCATCATTCCCGGACTGGTCATCACCAGCGGCGGCGAGCGCTTTGTAATTCCTCAAATCAGCCTGCTCGAACTGATTCGCATGGATGGAGATTCCACCGAGAAGCATATCGAGTATGTGCATGGGACTCCGGTATTTCGCCGGCGCGGCAGTCTTCTGCCCATTGCCTATCTGAACCAGGTACTGGGGCTGAAATCGGCCGGCCGGGCCGAGGCGGTCAACATCGTGGTTCTGCAGGCCGAAGACCGCCAATTCGGCCTGGTGGTAGACGGCATCAACGACACCCAGGAAATTGTAGTGAAGCCTTTAGGAAAGCAGCTCAAGGGCCTGACCTTGTACGCCGGCGCCACCATCATGGGCGATGGCCGTGTGGCCCTCATCCTCGATGTGCTCGGTATCGGCCAGGGCTCCGGAGTGTTTGCTGCGCACCACGAACAGGCGCGCGCATCCGGCCTGCAGAAGGCGCAATCGGAGATCGAGAAGCAGCGGATGCTGCTGTTCCGGGCGGGCTCGTTTGAACGTTTGGCGGTTCCGCTCTCTCTAGTGGCCCGGCTGGAGGTATTTCCGAAGTCGGCGATCGAACGTGCAGGCGCGGCCAGGTGGTCCAGTATCGGGACCGGATCCTTCCCCTGGTGTCGCTGCGGGCGGTGCTGGAATCCAGCGGGCACGATGAGGAGCCGCAGGCGGACCCTGTGCAGGTGGTTGTCTTCAACGACGGCGATCGCAGCGTGGGTATGGTGGTCGACCAGATTCTGGATGTCGTGGAAGAGGCGATCGCGGTGAGACAGAAGACCGGTCGCAAAGGTCTCCTCGGTTCGGCGGTGATCGGCAAGCGCGTCACGGATTTCCTTGACCTCAACGAGATCATTCAGGTGGCTGCGGAAAGCTGGTTCCAGGGTGCCGGCGGACAGGTCGACGACAAGCGGATTCTGGTCGCCGAAGCATCAGCATTTTCCCGCTGCATGCTTCGAAGCGGCCTGGAGATGGCGGGCTACCGTGTGCTGGAGGCGGAGAATCTGGAAGATGCGGTTCACGAATTGGAAGGCCAGCCCGTAGACGTGGTGGTCGCCGCATGGGATCTTCCGCCCGAGGGCAGCCCCGCCTTGCTCGCAGCCATGCAGCGCCGACCAGAGTGGGAGAAGATTCCGGTTCTGGCGCTGGCGGACTCGAACAAGCCGGCCCAGAGCGCGGCAGCTCGGAAGGCGGGCTTTCAGGATTGCCAGGGAAAATTCGACCGGGTGCGGGTGCTGGAATCGGTGGCCCAACTCGTCTCCAAAGCGGCTTCGGCCGAGGCCGAGACGGTCTGTGCGGGAGAGGTGCGATAAGCCATGACGACTGAGACGATGACCCCGAAATTCGACCTGGCCCAGACAAGCGGCCAGTTCTCCACCTTTTACGTAGGAGACCTGTACTTCGGCGTGGATGTTCTGCATGTCCAGGAAGTGTTGTGCTCCCAGCCCATGACTCCCGTGCCCCAGGCCCCGGAGGTGATCGAGGGGCTGATCAATCTGCGCGGACAGATCGTTACCGCCATCGACATGCGGCGACGGCTCCGGCTGCCTGCGCGCACCGGTCGCCAGGCACGGATGAATATCGTGGTTCGCACTGTGGACGGCGCAGTCAGCCTGTTGGTCGACGAGATCGGGGACGTTCTGGATATGGATGCTTCCATCTACGAACGGCCGCCGGAGAACCTCGATTCGTCAGCGAAAGAGCTCATCCGCGGCGTCTACAAGCTGAAAGACCGGTTGCTCCTGGTTCTCGATGAGGAGCGGACAGTGGATCTCGCCGTGGGCAGGGTTTCGTAGCACCTGCAAAGCGTTCGGCAAGACAAGTGAGCATTCGGAGATGCGGCGCGACGCCAGGACGCAGAGAGGAAATCAGATTGGCCTTCACATTTTTCTTTCGGGACCAACAAGTGTTGGAGCGAGTCGTGGAACACTGCCTTCCCAGCCTGGCGGGCCGCAATCATCCGCGCATCTGGGATGCGGGGGTGGCTATGGGGCAGGAGCCGTATACGGTGTCCATCCTGTTTGCTGAGCGGATGGGACATTTCGCCTTCAATAATCTCCGCATCGATGCCACGGACGTGGAGAGCACGGGCCAGTTTGCCCATGTCATCGAATCGGCTGTGTACCCGCAGGATGAGCTGTCGCGGCTACCCCAAGGGATTTTCGAGAAGTACTTTGAACCTGACGGCCAGACAGGGCGCTTTCAGGTAATCGAGAGAATTCGCAGGCGGGTCGCTTTTCAATGGCACGATCTTCTGTCATTCAAGGAAATCGGTCATGGCTATGCGCTGGTCTTATGCAAGAACGTGCTCCTCCACTTCGCTCCGCGGGAAAGGATCGAAGTGCTGAAGATGTTCCACCGGGCGCTGGCTCCGGGCGGCTATTTTGCCAC
Organism: Acidobacteriota bacterium; assembly: GCA_021810815.1. GTDB lineage: Bacteria > Acidobacteriota > Terriglobia > Terriglobales > Acidobacteriaceae > JAJZHR01. The sequence goes on from JAJZHR010000446.1 coordinate 2,870, forward strand.
GGAGCAAACGCAGGAGATGCCCTCCGAGATCGCTCCCATGTTTGAGCGGGTGATTCCCGACGGACAGCTATTTCGCAAAGTGGCTTGCGCAATCTGAAGTTTGGAATCAGTCCTTGCGGCCAATGGGCCTTTC
>JAJZHR010000447.1 GCA_021810815.1 Acidobacteriota bacterium
TTTGCGAGTCGTTTCGCAGCAAGAACGACGACTACAACGCGATCATGACGGAGGCGCTGGCGGACAGGCTGGCCGAGGCGTTTGCGGAGTGCCTGCACAAGCATGTGAGAAATGTGTGGGGGTATGGGCGTGCCGAGCAGCTGACACCGCAGGAGCTGATCGCGGAGGGATATCGCGGGATACGGCCGGCGCCGGGGTATCCGGGCTGCCCGGATCACACGGAGAAGGGAACGATCTGGCGGCTGCTGGATGTAGAGGCGAGGACCGGGATGAAGATCACGGAGAGCTATGCGATGTGGCCGGGGTCGAGCGTGAGCGGGATATACTTTGCACACCCGCAGGCGCGGTATTTTTCGCTGGGCAAGATTGGCAAGGACCAGGTGGAAGAGTACGCGCAGCGCAAGGGCTGGAGCGTGGACGAGGTGGAGCGCTGGCTGGGGCCGAATCTGAACTATTGAAGGGTGGAGTGTAGGCATGAGGTGTGCGATGCGCTTTGGAGTATTCGGTGTGGTGTTGGCGATCGGCAGTGCTGCGCTGGCGCAGGGGCCGCAGCTGCCGGAGCAGGACCGCGTGCTGTCGCGGCAGATCTTCAAGGAGTTTGTTGAGATCAACTCGCAGGACTCGAATGGCAGCGTGACGAAGGTGGCGGAGGCTGCGCGGGCGGAGTTGTTGAAGGCTGGATTTGCGCCGGAGGATTTGATTCTGGCTGGGCCGAACGATCGCAAGATGAACCTGGTGGTGCGGTATCACGGTGCGGCAGGCAGCACGCTGAAGCCGATGCTGATCATCGGGCACATTGATGTGGTGGAGGCGCGCAAAGAGGATTGGTCGACTGATCCGTACGAGTTTGTGGAGAAGGATGGTTTCTTCTACGGGCGCGGCACGCAGGACATGAAGGACTCGGCCGCGATTGCGGTGGAGAGCCTGATCCGTTTGAAGCGCGAGGGCTGGGTGCCGAAGCGCGCGATCACGCTGGCGTTGACGGCCGATGAAGAAGGCGGCAAATCGAACGGCGTGAGCTGGCTGCTGGCGAACCGGCCAGAGTTGATGCAGGCGGAGTTTGTGCTGAACCCGGATGCAGGCGGCGTGACCTCGCACGATGGCAAGGGCATCGCGATGGGCGTGGAGGCGACGGAGAAGACGTATGCCGACTTCAAGCTGACGGCGACCAATCCCGGCGGACACAGCAGCCTGCCGCGGCCGGACAACGCGATCTATGAGCTGATGCACGCGCTGGACAAGCTGGAGGCGCATCCGTTTCCGGTGGAGCTGAATCCGGTGACGCGTGCGGAGTTGGCACAGGAGGCCAAGGCGATGCCGGAGACGAAGGCCAAGCTGATCGCCGGTGTGCTGGCGACTCCGATGGACACCAAGGCGCTGGCGGAGTTTGAGAAGGCGCCGGATGAGAATGCGCTGCTGCGGACGACGTGTGTGGCGACGATGCTGAGCGGTGGCCGCGCGCCGAATGCGCTGCCCGCCGAGGCGACGGCGAATGTGAACTGCAGGATTCTGCCGGGACACTCGCAGGAGCAGGCGCGGCAGGAGCTGATCCGGATCTTCGACGATCCGAAGCTGCAGGTGGAGTACATGGCCGACGATGGGACGCTGAGCCCGCAGGCCCCGACGCGGCAGAGCCTGGCGCCGCCGCCGCCGCTGCCGGAGGTGTTTGTGCCGCTGCGTGCGGTGACGGAGCAGATGTGGCCGGGCATCCCGGTGATCCCGATCATGGAGGTGGGTGCGAGCGATTCGATCTACACCATGCTGGCGGGGATGCCGAGCTACGGCGTGAACGGGGTGGCCATTGATGAGGGCGACGAGCGGATGCACGGGCGCGATGAGCGCGTGCGGGCAGAGTCGTTCTATCGCGGGGCGGAGTTTTACTACCTGTTTCTGAAGGCGCTGACGACGCCGTAAGCTGCTGACAGCAAGGCGCAGACTGAACATTTGGTCATGGACGGCGTGTGGAAACTGCAGCTTGGCGGCGGTGATTTTGCGGTACTTGCGTACCATGTGGAAGTCGAAAAACGGGCCCGCCGACGTGAGAGGATGTTGAAGAGAGCCTGCCGCTCACGTCTCTGCCGGGAGCTTTGGATGTCTGGAGTGGATTGCCGCTGGATGTTGCGAATGGCCCTGCTGGCGGGTCTTGGCGCGGCGTTGGGCGCGACCTGTGGTGGGGGAGTGGAGGCGCAGGTGGCGTGGCGCGCGTCTGCACTGCAGCCGTATGCGCCGCAGACCTCGGCGACCTCGGGCAAACGGCCGGCGCTGAAGGTGCCTGAGCTGAGCGAGGAAGAGCGGGCGCTGGCACGCGCGATTCTGCAGCAGCTGGTGGAGATGGACACCTCGAATCCGAAGGGCAGCACGACGCAGGCGACGGAGGCGTTGCAGCAGCGGTTTCTGGCTGCGGGATTTGCAGCCGAGGATGTGGCGGTTGGCGGGCCAAAGGCCGGTCGCGAGAACCTGGTGGTGCGCTATCGCGGCGCGTTGGACAGTACGGAGAAGCCGGTGCTGTTGATGGGGCACCTGGACGTGGTGCGTGCGCCGCGCGACGAGTGGACGGTGGACCCGTTCAAGCTGACCGAGGCGGACGGCTACCTGTACGGGCGCGGCACGCAGGACATGAAGAACTCCGACGCCGCGTGGGTGATGAGCTTTCTGACATTGAAGCAGGCTGGGTGGGTGCCGAAGCGCGACATGATTCTTGCGCTGACGGCCGATGAAGAGGGCGGCGGCGATGACGGGATCGAGTGGCTGCTGAAGAACTTTCGGCTGAAGGTGGATGCGGCGTTTGCGGTGAACCCGGATGCGGGCGGGCTGTTGCTGCATGACGGCAAGCCGGTGGAGCTGGACCTGGAAGAGACCGAGAAGGTCTACGCCGACTATGAACTGACGGCGACGAGCGCGGGTGGGCACAGCTCGCGGCCTGTGCCGGACAACGCGCTGTACCTGGTGTCGGACGCGCTGGGGCGGATTGAACGCAGCCCGTTTCCGGTGGAGCTG
>JAJZHR010000448.1 GCA_021810815.1 Acidobacteriota bacterium
GGATCAACATGCCTATTCCGGCGGCCCCACTGTCACCACAAAATAGGAAGCCGTAACCTCGCCGACATTCTCCACATAGTGCTTATCTCCGGCAACGCAGATTCCAACCTGGCCCGCTTCCAGCCTGTGAGCCACGCCATTCAGGTTGAGCCCGATAGTTCCCTCTCGAACTAGCCATAGCTCAGAATGCTTGTGCGTTCCCTCGGCCTCGTGCGCAGAGTGAGGCGCAAGGTAGGAGATGTGGGACTCGATGCGGATGTTGTTGCCGTCGCTGCCTGGGATCATGCCCGCGAAGAATCCCTTCCCGACGTGGCCCTCAATCTTCTCCGGCGGCGTGAAGGCCGGGTACACAGACGATTGCAAAGCTGGCAGTGTGTGATGTGGCGTCTGCGCATTCAACTGCTCCATCAATCCAGGCGCGGCGAGAAGTGCGGGTAGCATTGCGGCAAAGCTGCGGCGATCCATCAAAAGTGCCTCCATAGCTGGGACTCGTGCAGGGAAAGTATCCTCCACCGCGAGGTCTACCCGCAAATCTCGAATCTGCATTCAGGAACTAACCAGCAAGTCCGTATACTGTTCTCGCTTGCAAATTTTCCAACAGCAAACCGAAGCGGGCCAGGTGCCTGCCCCGACTCCTCGCGTCGCGGCAGAGGCGCAGGTGCATGTTGCGTATTTGCTCAGCCGCTACCCCGCCGTCTCGCATACCTTTCTCCTCCATGAAGTCCTCGGTCTGCGCCGACTGGGGATCGAGATCGATTGCGCCTCGATCAATTCTCCCGACCGCGCGCCGACCGACCTGCCGCCGCTGGAGGCGGCTGAGACGCGGAGAACCCTCTACGTCAAGGCAACGGGAGTTGTCGGTGCCGCTTTTGCACTGCTGGAAACGCTGGTGCGTCGTCCAGCCGTCATCGCCCGCGGAGTGAGGACCGTTTTCAGCGTGAAGCGATGCACGCTCAGGCAGCGCAGCTACTGGCTGTTCTATCTTGTCGAGGCCATCCTGGTGGGCCGCTGGATGCGGCAGCGCAGCCTCGGCCATCTGCACGTCCACTTTGGGGGGCCGGTCGCCTCTGTGGGCATGCTGACGGCAGCCGCATGGAAGCTGCCATATTCGCTCACCATTCACGGGCCGGAAGAGCTGCTGGACGTGAGCGCCTACCACCTGCGGGAGAAGATCGGCGAAGCGCGGTTTGTGGTGTGCATCAGCGACTTTTGCCGGAGCCAGTTGCTGGCGATTTCTCCGCCGGAGTCGTGGCATAAATTCCTCACCGTGCGCCTTGGAATCGACCCCGAAGCACTCCTTCCCCGCCACGCCCCTCCCCGCGCCATTCCGGAGCTGGTTTGCATTGGTCGCCTGGTGGCGGAAAAGGGCCACAGAATTCTGCTCGATGCTTTGCTGCTCCTGAGGCAGCAGGGTATTTCTCTGCGCACCACCTTTGTGGGGGATGGGCCTGAGCGCGCCGCCCTTGAGGACTTCATCGCGGAGCACAGTCTAGCCGACTCCGTCACGCTCCTCGGCGCGTTGCCGCATTCCGCAGCGCTGGAACGCGTCCGCGATGCGGACATATTCGCGCTCTCCAGCTTTGCCGAGGGCGTCCCTGTGGCACTGATGGAGGCGATGGCATTCGAAGTGCCCTGCGTCTCCACCACCGTCGCAGGTATTCCAGAACTGATCCGCAGCGGCGTAGACGGCATCCTGGTTCCTCCAGCCAATGCCGCCGCTCTCGCGGAAGCACTGTCGCGCCTGGCAGCAGACCCTGAACTTCGCAGCAGCATCGGAGCCAGCGCCAGAGAGCGCGTCAAAGCAGCGTACAACCTCGGCAGCAACCATCAGACACTCGCAGAAATTTTCAAAAACCGCATTGGCATCGCTCAACCCGTCGCCTCAAGGACCGCGCGATGAGCGGAGAGCCGGAGAATCCATTGTCCTGGAAGCCGCGAGGAGACGACGCGGCTGCAAAGCCCTGCGCAGAGGAAGCAACCGGCCCGCTTTCGGGTGCTGGCGCAGCGTTCGACCTTTCGATCCTCATCGTTTCCTTCAATACGCGGGAGGTTCTGCGCGAGTGCCTTGAAACGGTGCGCCGCCAGTCCGCAAAACTCCGCGTTGAAATTCTGGTGGTTGACAACAACTCCAGCGACGGATCGCCGGAGATGATCGAACAGCAGTTTCCAGAGGTCCGCCTGACCCGCAGCAGCGTGAACCTCGGCTTTGGCGGAGCGTGCAACTCCGCCCTCGGCCTTGCGCGGGGAAAGTACATCGTCCTGCTCAACTCCGACGCGTTTCTACAAAATGGAGCGCTGGATCTTGCCGTGGCGCACATGAACCAGACTCCGCTGTGCGGACTCGGCGGCGGGCGGCTGATCGGGCGCGATGGCGCGTGGCAACCCTCTGCCCGCTCCTTCCACTCCATCGCAGGCGACGCGATGATGCTTACCGGCCTGGCTGCGAGGTTCCCGAAGTCGCGCATCTTCGGCAGCTTCGACCGCACATGGGCCGACGCCGCCGAAAGCGCGCAGGTGGATTGGGTCCCCGGAGCATTCGCCATCATCCGGCCAGAGGCCCTGGCGGAGACCGGCCCCTTCGACCAGGCGTTCTTTCTCTACTACGAGGAGGTGGATCTCTGCCTGCGCATGAAGAAAGCGGGCTGGTCGGTGTGGTACTGGCCGGACATCGTGGTGGTGCACATCGGCGGAGAATCCTCGCGGCAGATGAATTCGCTTGAAGTCTCCGCGCAGGCGTCGCAGGTGGTGCTGTGGCGGATGCGCAGCACCCTGCTCTACTACCGCAAGCACCATGGAGCGAAGGTTCATGCAGCCCGCTGGCTGGAGACGACTCTCTACCTGGCGACCGTGCTCCGCAACAAACTCAGCCGTGATCCTCGCAGAAGGCAGCGAGGGCGCCATTGCCAGGGCCTCATCGCCCTGATGCGCCAGGCATGGAAGGAGACGCACGGCGGCCGCGTCTCGCCACCGCAACCCTGGTAAGCGGCG
>JAJZHR010000449.1 GCA_021810815.1 Acidobacteriota bacterium
ATGGCGAAGGTGAAGGCGCTGCACGGGACGGTGGTGGTGCAGGATCCGCATACGGGGCAGATCCTGGCGCTGGCTGTGTGGCCGCGCTTCAACCCGAACGATTCGCGGCATCTGAATGCGGATGCTCTTACGGACCTGGCGGTGAGCGATGTGTACGAGCCGGGCTCGACGTTCAAGCTGGTGACGTATTCGGCTGCGCTGGACTCGGTGGGCGTGCAGCCGGATGATATCGTGGACTGCCAGGGCGGCAAGATCGTGCTCTACGGGCGAACCATCCACGATGACAAATCGGACATGGGCAGGGGCAGGGTGACGGTACAGGTGGCTCTGGAGCGGTCGAGCGACGTGGCAGCGGTGAAGATGGCGCTGAAGATGGGGCCGGATACGTTCTACAAATACATGAGGGCGTATGGCTTCGGCGACAGGAGCGGCATTGAGCTTCCTGCGGAGACGCGCGGCCTGCTGCGTCCGCCCAGACGATGGGGGGCGACCAGTATCGGATCGCTCGCCATTGGGCAGGAGGTCGGGGTGACTCCGGTGCAACTGGTGACGATGGTTTCGGCCATCGCCAACGGCGGCGTGTATATGCCGCCGCATATCCTGCTGCAGTCCTCTGACGATTTGAGCGGAGGAGCGCATCTGCGCGCCGAGCCCTTCCGGCCGGAGAACGAGCTGCCCGCTCAATTGCCTGATGGCGCGCACCGCGTGATCCGCGAACTGACGGCGGCGAAGATGCGCATGATGATGCAGGGCATTGTGATGGAAGGCACGGGCAAAGCCGCCCAGTTGAACGGTTACAGCTCGGGAGGAAAGACGGGCACGGCGCAGAAGATCGATGTGGCCACGCATACGTATTCGAAGACGAAGTACGTAGCCAGCTTTGCCGGGATGGCTCCGGTGAGCAACCCGGCAATCACGGTGGCGGTGGTGATCGATTCGCCGTCGGTTGGATCCTACTATGGCGCAGCTGTTTCGGCACCGGTATTTCAGGATGTGGCGCAGCAGGTGCTGGAGTATCTTGGAGTGCCGCACGACCAGCCTTTGAAGAGCAAGAAGGAGCTTCAACTGGCCAAGGCTGCGCCGGATGACTTTGATGACTCTCCTCAGGACAGTGGAGCCGATCTGAACGAGATGTTCGCCCAGGTGAACAGCCTGCCGTCGGATGATCCGCTGCGGGCTTCGGCGGCCGGCAATGCGCCGGATGGGAATGCAACCGGCGGGGATGCAGAGGCTGCTGCGCAGGCAGGCGAGGGATTGGAGAAGGGAGCGGCATCGGCGAAGAAATCATTGCATGCGGTCGCTTCCTCATCGCAGACGGGCGTGCTGGCGATGCTGCCGGAGAAGGTGCTGGCGGCCTTTCGCGCGAGTGAGGCAAGCGGCTGGCTGGGCGGAAGCGCGACTTCGCAACAGGCGAAGGTGACCCCGCTGAAGATCGCTCCTATTGCGCAGATGCGGGCGAACGGGGCTGTGGTGGTGGACGCGTCCAGCCGGGTCGCGGTGCCGTCCTTCGAAGGAGAGGCGCTGCGGGAAGTGGTGGAGAAGGCAAACGAGGTTGGCTTGAGCGTGCAGCCGGTGGGCAGCGGACTTGCGCGCGAACAGGTTCCGGCGGTCGGGACGATGGTTCCGGCGGGGACGGAAGTCGTCGTGCGCTTCTCGCGATAGGATGCAACAAGCGTGAGGTAGCGCATGGCGGAGATTTCCATCGAAGAAGCATTGGCGGGGGTGGCTGCGCTTGAGCGGAGCGGGACGGGTGCGGGTGCGCGCATTTCCGGAGTGGAGTATGACTCGCGCCGCGTGAAGCCCGGGGATGTGTTCGTTGCGATGCGCGGCGAGTCCACCGATGGGAATGCTTATATCGCGGCTGCGCTTGAGCGGGGAGCAAGCGCCATTGTGACGGACTCGGCGGAGGCGTTTGCGAAGCTGCGGGCGGCTCATCCGGGTGTAGTTGCTGCGCTGGTGGAGCGGGGGCGGCGCGCTCTGGCTGACGTGAGCGGGAATGTGTTCGCGCATCCGGAAAAATCGCTGGCGCTGACCGGCGTGACCGGAACCAATGGCAAGACAACCACGGCCTATCTGCTGGAGGCGATGCTTCGCAGCGTGGGGCGGAAGTGTGTTCTGGTGGGAACGATCGAGTACCACGTTGGCGATGAGGTGCTGCCTTCGCCGCACACGACGCCGGAGTCGCGCGACCTGATGGATCTGTTTGCGCGGGGAGTTGCGGCGGGCGCGAGCGAGGCGGTGATGGAGATGTCTTCGCACGCTTTGGAGCAGGAGAGAGTGTGGGGGCTGCGCTGCGACGTGGCCATTTTCACGAACCTGACGCAGGACCATCTGGATTACCACGGCACAATGGAGAGCTACTTCGCTGCGAAGCGCAGGCTGTTCGAGGGCGTTGGCGCGGATGCTCCGCGCGTCGCCGTCCTGAATGCGGACGACCCCTATGGAGCGGAACTGGCGGAGGTTGCGGAGCGCGCAGGATCGAGCGTGATGCGGTATGGGCTGGAGGGCGGAGAGTATCGCGCGGAGAACATCATGCTGGAGGCGGGGGCTACGCGGTTTGCGATGAAGACGCCGCACGGGGAGATGGAGATGCGCTCCCGGCTGAGCGGGCGCGTGAATGTGTACAACCTGCTGGCGGCCTCCTGCGCTGCGCTTGCGCGGGGGCTGACGCTGGAGCAGGTCGCGGAGGGAGCGGCTTTGCTCGACCATGTACCGGGGCGCTTTCAAGTAGTTCGGCATGGGCAGGGCTTCACGGTGGTGGTGGACTACGCACACACAGACGATGCTCTGCGAAATCTGATTGTGCTTGCGCGGGAGCTGGTTGGGCCTGCAGGGGGCCGCGTCATCACGCTCTTCGGTTGCGGCGGAGACCGCGACCGCGGCAAGCGGCCACGGATGGGCCGTGCTGCTGCTGAGGAAAGCGACCTGGTGGTGCTGACCAGCGACAATCCCCGCAGCGAAGATCCGATGGTGATT
>JAJZHR010000450.1 GCA_021810815.1 Acidobacteriota bacterium
ACTTGAACGCTGCGTCTCCGCAGATCAACGGGAGTGCGGAGGAGAGCGCATCGACGCGGGCGCATGGACCAACGCGCTGAGGGAGCGGCTCATCGGCATGATGACGCAGGTCTTGGCTGCGTCTCCGGCTGAAACAGGGGAGCAGGTCGTGCACCGATTTCCGGTGCTTTCTACGCTGATGCAACGTGCAGTCGCCGAGTGGGTGGAGGCGGTCGCCGTATTCCATCAAAGGCTCCACAGCGACGCTGCGCGCCTGGCAGAGTGGCTCGGATACGAGAGGCTGCCAAGCATTGCATCGCTCACTCCAGCCGGTTCAGACCTGCATGACGGCGCCCACACGGTGATGCGCCTTCTCTTTCGAGATGGGCGCTGCATTTACTACAAGCCACGCCCCGTCACCGGCGAGTGGCTTTGGGATGGTCTGGTTCGCGTGGTCAACGCACATTCTTCGCTTCAGCTGCCTTCAGCCTGCGTGCTCGAGGGGGCTAATGGTCGTTACGGCTGGGTTGCTTCGCTGCCGCAACACGCGCAGTTGCACGACTGGGACAAAGGCTCGAATGAAGCAAGTCGCTACTGGCATGCCGCAGGCGCGACGCTTTGCCTTGCCGAGCACGCGCGAATGACGGACCTGCATATGGCCAATGTGATGGCCACTGGCTCCGGTCCGGCGCTGTTCGATGCCGAGTCTTTGGGGACTCCGCGAGCTGTCTCGGGCAGGGAAGCGATGCGCGGGCCGGAGCAACCTATCGCGACGGCAATCCAGGATCTGCTGGATACGGGGCTACTGCCCGGGCCGCAGTTAGCTGGACGGCCCGACACATCAGGGCTGTTTGGAAAAGCTGCGCCCGTACCGCATCTTCAGATTCCGCACTGGTCCGCCGGCCCCGAAGGAGGCCAGCGTTTCGAGATGGTGCCGGCTGCTCTCGCGGACCACGGCAATGCGCCGCCTTGCACCTCTCCGGCGGAGGTGCTTTCGCTCGTAGTAAGCGGCTATCGCGAAGCGGCAACCGCACTGATGCGCTGCCGAAAGAGCTTTGTGTCGCCCGGCTCTGCATGGCTCTGGATGCTGGAACAGCAACACGCTCCCCGTATCGTTCTGCGCGATACGCTGACCTATAGCATTCTTCTCAGCCGGTCGCTGCAGCCCATGCCCCTGCAACGCGCACAGCTTCGCAAGACCACGATCGAGAGTGCGTTGCGGGACTTCAGATCTCGCGCTTTTCCCCAAGCCATTCTGCGGACAGAAGCGCGAGCCCTGCTCAGCCTGCACATCCCTCGCTTCATGGCGCGGCCCGGCTCACGGACGCTGGCCAGCAATTCCGGTCGCGCGCTGGTGCCGCGATTTCTCTCCTGCTCGCCTGCCGAGGCGGTCCTGCGCAAGATGGGTGAACTCAGCGAGGACCATCTAAATGAAGAGCTGATTCCGGGTCTGCTTCTGACCGTTTTCGGGCGCATCAGCTGATTGCGGCACAAGCCGATTGCACCATGACTGGTGACATGCTACAGTGAGGGGCACATCGCGTTTCCCCCACGCCTCAGCGAACAGACATCCTGACCACCGGAAAGGCAACATCATGAGCAATTTCGAGCGCCTGCAAGCGGCGGGTCTCATTGACGTGCAGCATTCCCTCACCAACGATGAAATCACGAGTATCAATCAACTGAGTTCGACTGAAGTCGACGCATTGATTTCGGTACGCGCCAAGCTGGGAGACGACTTCTTTAGCCGCAAGGTCAAGGTGGGCGACTCTCATCGCATGGGAACCATGGTCCTGTAAGGAATGACCCGTGAACAACCGCCGCGGTGACGGTGAAACAACCATCTCTGGCACCTCCGGACGAAGCTACAGGCTGCGTGCAACGCTGAGTCTGGCGCGTGGCCGGCTCACGGAGCGGATCCGCGAAGTGTGGTATCACCCGCGGCTGGCAGAATTGTTTCCGGAGCTTCTCTTCGCGACCTATGGCGTCACCATGGCCTCGGCGCCGGCAATGCGCATGGCGGCTGCTCGATGCGAAGAGCTTGTCGGCGATCCTCTTCGCGAGCCGCTGCGGGACTATTATCTGGAGCACGCCGAAGAAGAGCAGGGGCATGGAGAGTGGCTCCTCGAAGACCTTGCCTCTCTGGGCATCCGCCGCGATCGCGCGGTGCAGCGCCTGCCTTACCCCAGCGTCGCGGCGCTGGTGGGTTCGCAGTACTACTGGATTCAACACGTTCACCCCGCCGCCTATCTCGGCTATCTCGCAGTTCTCGAGCAGCCGGCAGAGACGGCGTTTCTGACAGAAGTGCATGAGCGAACGGGAATCCCGCTCACTTCCATGTCCTGTCATCTCAGGCACGCGGAGCTCGATCCCGCGCATGTGGCGGAGTTCGATGCAGTGCTGGACGCCTTGCCTCTCATGCGAGAGCAGGAAGAACTGGTCGCGGTGAGCGCCATTGCGACCATTGGCCATCTCGAAAATGTGTTCGCAGACATCCTGGAGCGTTTTGGGCGCATTGGCAGTCCAGCGTTGTGCGGCACAGTGTTCACCGCGAGCGAGCCGGCAGCCGCTGCGGCTGCTCTGCAGTAACCCGGTCATCCGATGATTCCAGCGATCAGCCCCGGAGACCATATCCTCCATTACCGCGTCGTGCGCAAGCTCGGCGAAGGGGGCATGGGGATTGTCTATGAAGCCGAGGACCTGCGCCTGGGCCGTACCGTGGCCATTAAGCTGCTGCAGCGCATGATCTCGGAAAATGCAGAGATGCGCTCGCGTTTTTTACGCGAAGCCCGCGCGGCGTCGGCGCTGGATCATCCGAATCTCTGCACCATCCATGCGTCCGAGGAGACTCCGGAAGGCGCACTGCTCATTGTGATGGCCTGCTATCGCGGCCAGACCCTTGCGGAGATGCTGGCGAGGAGCGGCGCTCTGGATCCGCGCAGCATCCTGGAAATCGGGCGCCAGGTCGCAGCCGGCCTTCATGCAGCGCACA
>JAJZHR010000451.1 GCA_021810815.1 Acidobacteriota bacterium
CCCTCACTCTTGTCTCCTGATTACAACCCTACTTGGTCTACTGGACTGCTCTAGCGATGCCGTTGAACTCTCTTCACGGATCAAACTCCTTCGAAACCCGCTGCCCACGGATGCCGACATATTCCTCGCTCCTCTCTCCAAATGGCAAGTTGCCTCACCCCCGTCCTCGGCACGCTCGCCACCCCGACGCTCGTCATCGACCTCGACGCGGATATTGCCCTCGAGGAACGTGTCGATCGGCTCGCCCACCGACATCACCAAGTCGCCGGGAAAAAAGTGATATGTGTGGATGGGCAGCAGATCGTAGACGCCGTGGAGCGCGATGACGGTGAGGGCCGTGCGCGACATCTCGGAGCGGCGCCGCGTCGAGCGCATGAAGGACGAGTTCATCTCCACCGTCAGCCACGAGCTGCGTACCCCGCTCTCCTCGCTGCGCGCCTCTCTCGGCCTCATCTCCTCCGGCTCGCTCGACAAGCGCCCCGAAAAGCAGCACCAGATGGTCGATATGGCCATCGGCAACTGCGACCGCCTCATTCGCCTCGTCAACGACATTCTCGACTTCGACAAGGTGGCCAAGGGCCGCCTGCCTCTGCGCCGCATGCCCGTCGAAGCCGTGGACCTGCTCCGCCGTGCCGCCGACATCGCCCACGACACGGCAAGCCAGGCGCGCATCAGCTTCCGCATCGAGGCCATGCCCGCCGTCGTCCAGGCCGATGGCGACCGCATTCTTCAGGTGCTCAATGAACTCATCGGGAACGCCGTCAAGTTCTCGCCGCCCGATACTCTGATCCGGTTGGGAGCCCAGCCCGCCGGCGCCAGCGAAACCTGCTTCATGGTTGAAGATCAGGGCCGCGGCATCCCGCCGGAGAAGCTCGAACACATCTTCGATCGCTTCCAGCAGGGCGATGCCTCCGACTCGCGCGCCCTAGGCGGCACCGGCCTCGGCCTCGCACTCTGTCGCAGCATCCTCGAGCAGCATGGCGGCCGCATCTGGGCTGAAAGCACCGTCGGCCACGGCAGCAGATTCCTCTTCACCCTGCCCACCGCGATCCCGACCTACTGATCGCTCCTACTCTCCGCTCAAATTGAATCCCTGCAGCTCCACTCGTGGCCGCTCGCCACGCGTGTCCGCGTTCTCCAGATCGATGTGAATGGTGCGGCTCTCGCCCGGCATCAGCGCAATGTAGTTGTCGTCGTAAAGCGCCGGCACAATCGGATCGCCGGTCTTCGCGCGCACCGCCTTCACCCGCACCATCAGCGCCGGCGTCTTCGACTCGTTGCGCAGCTCGGTCTCGATCTCCCACCTCGTGCCCACCTGCTTCATCTGCGTCTTCGCCGTCACATGCGCAGGCGCCAGATCGCGAATACCGGTGTAGTCTTCCGCCGTCGTACCGTGCAGATAGAAGTTGCTGCTCAGCGCCTTTTCGCCTTTGAGCAGCGTGAGGCGGATGAAGTGCGTCCGCGCCAGCCCCGCCGGATACTCCATCGCAATCGGCGAGAGCGTGCTGTCTTCACGGCTGTCCACGCTCGCCGTCTTCTGCCACTTCACCGCGCCGTCGATGTCCAGCACCTCCGCGCGAGCCGTCAGGCCCGGCTCGTCGCCCGCACTGTAGTTCACCACCTCCACCGTATCCGCTGCCGCGTTCCACTGGATGTGCAGCGGCTCGCTCGCCTTCTTCGCCGCGTAGTAGGCCGCGTCGGTGTCGAAGAAGTAGTCGTACGTCTGCCACAGAATCGACGGCCACGCCGGATGGCTCATCCAGATCAGCAGCCCCAGCCGATTCTTGCTCTGCGCTTCGAACATGCCGCGATATGCGTTGTAATCCACGAACTGCGCCAGGCTTACCCACTCGTTCGCGTCCTTCGCACCGCCAAAGCTCTTGTCGATCGCCGTCGCAAACGGGTTCTGCGGATAGAAATCGTGCAGTTGCCACTCCGGCCCCAGCGGCCACAACCCATCCTGCGAAAGCGTGCGCTCCAGAATCGGCATCTCCGGCACATTCGGCGCTCCAATCTCGCTGTGCATCTTCGCGGGCGAGTTGAGGAAGTACTGCTTCAGCGGCTCCACGCGATACGGCCCATGCCCGCTCACCGGCCCGTCCGCCGAGCTCGATATGTAGTGCGAGTGCGGCTCCAGATCCGCCACCATCGCCCGCAGGCCGTCGTCAATCGGCTGCGGCGGGAATCCCTCGTTGCGTCCGCAGAAGATCCCCAGCGACGCATGATTGCGAATCCGCAGCAGATAGTCGTGCGCGTTGGTCAGGAAGAGATTGTTGTCGTCGGGGTTCGGCCCGTCCCACGGGTTCGCCAGCCAGAAGTCCTGCCACACCACCACGCCATTGCGATCCGCCGCATCGTAGAAGGCCTCGTCGCCCGTCTGCCCCACCCAGTTGCGAATCATGTCGAAGTGCTGGTCGCGGTGATAGCGCAGCGCCGTGTCGTACTCCCGCGCGCGATAGCGCAGCATCGACTCCGGAAATCCCCAGTTGCCGCCCCGCGCGATGAACCGTCGCCCGTTGATCCAGATCTTCAGTACGCCGCCGTCTTCCGAGTACGTGAACTCGCGAATGCCTGCATTGAAGTGGGTCGCATCGCTCGCTCGGCCATTGACCAGAAACGTGATTGTCACGGGATAGAGGCTCGGTTCGCCATATCCGTTCGGCCACCACAGCTTCGGATGCGCAATGCGCAGCGCGGCCTGAGTCGCGGGCGCAAACTCCACCGCCTTGCTCGATGACGCCTCCAGCGTAACCGGTGACTCCACGACTATATCGCCGAACTTCGCGCGCAGCGTGCCCTTGACCGCATGAGCCTCCAGATTATGCACCGTCGCTGCAATCGATACATCCGCGCTCGACGTGTCCGGCAGCGGCAGCGTCGTCGTCACCAGCGGATTCTCGATGGTCACGGCTCCGCTCGAGGTCAGCGTCACGTTGCTCCAGATGCCGGTGTCGCGTCCGCG
>JAJZHR010000452.1 GCA_021810815.1 Acidobacteriota bacterium
AGCCCGCTGCCAGGGCCAGCGCCGCGCCTGTCGCTGAAGCCCAGCCCGTGTCCGCTGCGCAGGCTCCAGTGGCTCAGGCCCCAGCAGCTCAGGTGTCGGCTCCGGTCATTGCTGAAGCCGCCAGCGCCAGCCAGCAGGACCGTGTCCGTTCCTCGCCTCTCGTCCGCAAGATCGCCAGGGAGAATCAGCTCGACCTCAGCACCCTGACCGGCAGCGGCGCAGGCGGCCGCATCACCAAGGACGATGCTCTGGCCGCTCTCGCACACCAGCCAAAGGCCGGTGCCGCTTCAGCGCCAGCACCAGCGGCAACATCGGCTCCCGCTGCAACCCCAGCCCCCGCAGCCGCTCCAAGCCAGCCAGCCGCAAAGGCTCCAGCCGCACCGCTTCCTTCGGTCACCCCCGGCGACCTGGTCCCGCTCACCAAAATGCGCTCCATCATCGCCCAGCGCATGGTCGAATCCAAGCGCACCAGCGCTCACGTCCACACCGTCTTCAAGGTGGACATGACGCGCATCGTACGCATCCGAGAGAAGGAAAAGAACAAGTACGAGCAGCGCAATGGCGTCAAGCTCACCTACATGCCCTTCATCGCGCGCGCCGTCGTCCATGCTCTGCGCAAGTACCCGGTGCTCAACGCCTCCGTGCAGGGCGATGCCATCCAGTACCACAAGAACATCAACATCGGCATCGCCGTCGCTCTGGAGTGGGGCCTCATCGTCCCCGTCGTCAAGCAGGCGGAGGAGCGCAGCTTCCTCGGCATCGCCCGCTCCATCGTGGATCTCGCGGACCGCGCCCGCAGCAAGAAGCTCGCTCCCGACGACGTCGCCGGCGGCACCTTCACCCTCACCAACTCCGGCATCTTCGGCGAGGAGTTCGGCACCCCCATCATCCCCCAGCCGCAGGTCGGAATCCTCGGCATCGGCGGCATGTCGAAGGTCCCCGCCGTGGTCTCCGGCCCCGACGGAACCGAGTCCATCGCCATCCGCACCATGCAGTACTTCTCCCTCGGCTTTGACCACCGCATCGTCGATGGATCGGACGCAGGCAAGTTCATGTCCGAATTCAAAACCTACATGGAGAACTGGTCAGAGGACATCGGCTAAGTTGTCTTTGCTGTCATCCCGCACCACAAACCGCACTACCCGCGCGCGCCCTCGCTCTTCAGCAGGGCGCGTTTGCGTCTCTCTCCCCAGCGATATCCGCTCAGCGATCCGTCCTTCGCAACCACGCGATGGCAAGGCACCACCACCGCCAGCGGATTCGACGCAATCGCCCGCGCCACCGCCCTCGCCGCCTCCGGCCGCCCAATCGCCGCCGCCACCTCCGAATAGCTCCGCGTCTCTCCGCGAGGGATGGCCCGCAGGGCCTGCCACACGCGCAACTGGAACGCCGTAGCGCGAACATCGTGCGGCAGAGCCAGGCTCGCCGGGTGCTCCGTCAACTCGCTCAGCACGGCCTTCACCGCAGGCTTCAGGCCAGAGTTGTCGCGCACCACCACCGCCTGCGAGAAATGCTCCTTCAGCTCCGCCTCCAGCTCGTTCACTGTCTCCCCGAACGACACGCTGCACAGCCCCTTGTCCGTCGATGCCACCAGCATCTTGCCCAGCGGCGAATCCGCCACCGTATAGCGCACCTTCAGCCCCTTGCCGCGGCTGCGCACCTCGGTCGGCGTCATTCCCATCTCCGGTGCCGCACTCTCATACAACCGGCTCGATGAGCTGAATCCCGCCTCGTAGATCGCGTCCGTAATGCGACCGCCCTTTGCTCCAATGCCGCCCTTCGCTCCCGGAGCTGGCGTCTTGCGCACCTCTGTCTTGAAGCGTTCGATCTTCCGCGCCTTCGCGTACTCCCGCGGACTCACGCCCAGAACGCGCGTGAAGCTGCGCTGCAGGTTGAACGGGTTCAGCCCCGCAACCCTCCCCAGCTCCGTCAGCGATGTCACCGTGTCGTTGTGCGCATCCAGGTGGCGCGCCGCTGCCGCAATGGCCGCCGCATGCGGGTCCGCCCTTGGTTCCGCCTTTTCCGGCTCGCACCGCAGGCAGGGGCGATAGCCAGCCTCCATCGCCAGCGCTGGCGTAGAGAAGAATGCCACATTCTTCCGCGTCGGTCGCCGGCTCGGGCAGCTCGGACGGCAGAAAATCTTTGTCGTTTTTACGGCGTAAACAAACTGCCCATCGGCTGCGGCGTCGCGTGCCAGCACCTGCTGCCACGCCTTGCCGGGAAACAGGGAAGGCGTCGCTGCTGCGCTCGCCTGCGCTGTGGACTCTCTTGATTCTCTGGGATCTCTGGACATGGGCATCGGTGCGGCTGTTCGCTTCTCCCGCTCGTTTGGTCTAATCTCCAGTATCTTCTTATTTCGTGCGCACCGGGCGCACTCCGCTTCTTGACGCCGAATTCGCCCCCTCGACTCGCTCTGCCATTCATCGCAATGGCGTATAGTCTCTTCATCCGGGCCCCTTTCAATCCACCCAAGAGGGATTCTTCTCATGGCTCTTCGCCTTCGCGCCTTGCTGATTTGCCTTCTCATCGTCCAGGCTCTGCCCGCGCTCTCCGCAGCCGCACCCGCATCTTCCGCCGCATCCGCCGACGCCTCCACCGCCGCGAACCTGAAGGGTGGCTACAGCTTCAGCAAAGGCGGCTGGACCTACGTCCATCTTCAGGGAACGCCCGGGCAGATCGGCTTCCAGCACGGCTATCTGCTCTCTGCCGAGATTGAGGACAACCAGCATGCTCTCAAGCTGGAGGAAGAGCACAGCAGCGGGCGCGACTGGGCCTTCTTCCGCAACGCCGCCAAAGACGTCCTCTGGCCGCACATCGACGCCGAGTATCAGGCCGAGCTGAACGGCATCGCCGCAGGCCTCCGCGCCAAGGGCTCCTCCCTCGACGTATGGGACATCGTCGCCATGAACGGCAACATCGAGCTCCGGGACTACTAC
>JAJZHR010000453.1 GCA_021810815.1 Acidobacteriota bacterium
ACCGTTCTGCGCAACAAGCAGGAACAGACCCTGAACATCACACCCGGAGCCCCGAAGAAGAAATAGCCAGTCCCCGCCGCAGTCCCGGGCGCAGTCCCAGGCAGGGACAAACCTGCGCTGACGGCTTTTTCCAGCAGCCTATCGCAGGGAGCTGACGGCGAATCGGCGCTCGCCGTTTGCCCACCCTGCGAGCATCACCTTGCAATCGTCACCTTGCGGGCAGCACCCGCCCGGCGCATCCGCCGAATCCAATCCCGGCAAACCCGTCTCGCTCGCAACGGCCGCGGAACAGCACTTCATCTCCATCGAGCAGAAAAGCGCGCTGCTCCCCGCTGGCGAGCGTGATGGGCTTGCGTCCGCGCTCTGCGATCTCCAGCAGGCAGCCTCGGCTTTCGGGCTCCGGGCCAGAGACCGTTCCGCTGCCCAGCAGGTCGCCGGGGCGCAGATTGCATCCGTTGCTGGCGTGGTGGGCCAGCATCTGCGCCGGTGTCCAGTACATGTCGCGGAAGTTGCCGCGGCTCAGGCGCTGCGGCTGGGTCTCCGCCTGCCGCATCCGCTCCGTCGTCAGGCTCGCCTCAAGCTCCACCGCAAGCCCGCCGCACTCGCGATCCTGTTGCGACAAGAGGTGAGGCAGCAGGGCCGGGTCGTCCGATGGCCGCGCCGCAGCCGCGCGAAAAGGAGCGAGCGCCTCCATCGTCACCACCCAGGGCGAAATGGTGGTGGCGAAATTCTTCGCCAGGAACGGCCCCAGCGGCTGGTATTCCCACGCCTGAATGTCCCGCGCCGACCAGTCGTTCAGCAGGCAGACGCCGAAGAGATGCTGCTCGGCAGCTTCGATGGGAATGCGCTGCCCAAGCTCATTCCCCGGCCCTACGAAGAATCCAAGCTCCAGCTCGTAGTCCAGTTGCCGCGTGGGAGCGAACTCCGGCGGAGCCTCCGGCGATGGCTTGATCTGCCCATGCGGGCGCACGATGTCCGCTCCGCTCGCCACAATCGACGAAGCGCGACCGTGATATCCCACGGGAAGGTGCTTGTAGTTCGGCAGCAGCGGATTCTCTGGCCGGAACATGCGGCCCACGTTGGTTGCGTGGTCGATCGAGGCGTAGAAGTCGGTGTAGTCGCCGATGCGGCAGGGCAGCTCCATCACCGCCTCCGGCATGGGGACGAGGAAAGCCTGCGCCTGCGAGCTTTCGGGCGCGCCTTCAGCCAGCAGATCGAACAGCCGCGCCCGCAGCGCCGACCAATGAGCCGGCCCGAGCGCCATCAGGGCATTCAGCTCCGGCTGCGCGCAGGCCTCCGCTGCTTCGCCCTGCAACCATCCAGCGCGGAGGCACGCCGCCACATCGAGCACTTTGTCCCCAATGGCGACGCCGACGCGCGGAGCCTCGCCCCTGCGATGGAACACTCCGAAGGGGAGGTTCTGCAACGGAAAGTCGCAGCCGGGGGTGTTCGCGGATTCGACCCAGCTTTTCCGGCTCGCGTCGTGGGTATGGTTCAGGCTCATGCGGCGATTCCCTCTATACCGGCGCGACGAAGTGCTTCTTCAGCCCCTGCCAGCAGGTGTAGTACTCATGCTGGCGCATGGCCGTTTCCATGGCGAAGCGGGTCGGCCTGCAGGCGAAGCGCGTCTCGAACATGAAGGCGAGCGTGTCCGCGAGGTACACCGGCTTCAACTCCGCGTTGCTGGCGCGCTCGAACGTCTCCGCGTCCGGCCCGTGGCCGCTCATGCAGTTGTGCAGGCTGGCGCCGCCGGGGACGAACCCCTCTGCCTTGGCGTCATACTCGCCGCGGATCAGGCCCATGAACTCGTTCATGAAATTGCGGTGGAACCACGGCGGGCGGAAGGTGTGCTCGGCCACCATCCAGCGCGGAGGAAAGATCGCGAAGTCCACATTCGCCGTCCCCGGCAGCTCGCTGGGCGAGGTCAGCACGGTGTAGATGGACGGATCGGGATGGTCGAAGCTGACGGTGTTGATGCAGTTGAACCGCGCCAGATCGTACTTGCAGGGAGCGTAGTTGCCGTGCCACGCCACCACATCCAGCGGCGAGTGGTCGAACTCCGCAGACCACATCTTTCCGTGGAATTTCGCGACCACCTCGAACTTGCCATCGCGGTCTTCATACGCCGCCGCAGGAGTAAGAAAGTCGCGCGCGTTGGCGAGCCCGTTCGCCCCAATCGGCCCAAGCTCCGGCAGGCGGAACGTCTGGCCGTGGTTCTCGCAGATGTAGCCGCGCGCAGATGGATGCGCTCCGTGCTTCCCATCTCCCTTGAGCGCAGTCGCAGGCTCTGCGCCGACGATCTCCACCCGGAACTTGATGCCACGCGGCACCACGCCAATCTCCCCCGGCGCAAGCTCCAGCACACCCAGCTCCGTCCGCACCAGAAGCTCGCCCAACTGCGGCACCAGCAGCAGCTCTCCGTCGGCGGTGTAGAAGAAGCGGTCGGTCATGGAAGCGTTGGCGGCGTACAGATGGATGGACACGCCGGAGTAGGTCGCGACGTCGCCGTTGCCGGCCAGCGTCACCAGGCCGTCGATGAAGTCGGTCCGCTTCTTCGGCAGTGGGATCGGGTCCCAGCGCAACTGGTTGGGAGAGGTCGGCTCCTCGTCGAATGGAGTGCCGCGCACCAGGCCGCTGCCCATCGCCTTGTACGGCTTGTGCACCACCGACGGCCGGATGCGATAGGTCCAGCTGCGGCGATTGGTCGCGCGCGGCGCGGTGAAAGGGCTGCCGCTCAACTGCTCCGTGTAGAGGCCCAGAGGCGCGCGCTGCGGCGAGTTCTGCCCCACGGGCAACGCCCCCGCCACGGCCTCCGTCGCGCACTCGTTCCCAAAGCCCGACATGTATTCCCTGTCCGACATAAGACACTCCTTCTCCGCTCTGCCTGCTCGCGACGCGGAAACACCTTGTGGCGCGAACAGAGTAGCTTAGCC
>JAJZHR010000454.1 GCA_021810815.1 Acidobacteriota bacterium
GGCGTACGGAACCGCGAAGAAGCCGAATGCTCCGCTGCCATAGAGCAGCGCGGGCACTGCAATGACGGTGTAGGCCGTGTAAAGGTCGCCGCCGATGAGGAACCAGGTGACCAGCGTTCCGAAGCGGCGGCCTGCCAACCCCCACTCATCGAGCGTGTTCATCCCCGCTTCGCCGCGCGGCCTGCGCCAGCGCACGGCCCAGAAGCCGGCGAGCGTCACAAAGAGGAAGAAGAAGCAGAAAACAGCGAGCGCGGTGGCGTGCAAGGCGTCGTCCTGAGTAGAGTGCTTAGTCTGAGTGAAACGCCAGTCTACCGCATGGTGTTGCTGGAGCCGTTATCGTTCCACTCGTCCACCACAATACCGAGCTCGGTGAGCATTTTGACGGTGGCTTCCAGATTGCGGCGCATCACTGGGCGATTCGCCGCGGAGATGCCATGCTGCTCCTCGATCGCGATGACGCGGCCATAGGGCCAGTTGTTCTCTGGCAGAGATGTCAGAGCATCCGGCAGGTCGCTGAGGCGGATGGTGAGGTCGCGCCGCCGCGCGGAGGTGGGCCGCAGCAGCGTGCCCTGGCCCATGCTGGCCGATATGGGATCTGGTTGTAGAATGTGCAATGTCAGGAGGTCGTCCTGGATCGTGAGAAAGGGATTGTTCCACTCGGAGAGGCTGCGCACCGCAAGATAGAGGTTCTTCGACGGCGGTGGAACCAGTTCCATCTGCTGTCGATCGGCGTCCATCTGGCGAGTGTTCTGCCGCGCTGCGGCAACAGCGGCTGCTGGAGAAACATACTCGGAGCGCTTGCACCCCGATCCGGCCAACAGCAAAGGGGCGCAGACGCACATAAGGAGCACGGCGGAATGCAGGGCGGCAGGTTTCGGGAGCGGAGGTTGCACGAGACACAGGATATCAGCATGGGCGGGCTTCGCGGTTGGGCCCGGGGTGAATCGGGCAGGCTATCGCCCCTTCCAGTCGGGCTTGCGCTTGTCCAGGAAGGCTTGCGTGCCCTCGGTCTTGTCCTGGGTTCCGCAGAGCAGGCCGAAGATCGATGCCTCCAGATAGAGGGCGTCGGGAAGCGGCAGATCGCAGCCGTGCTGCACGGCCTCCATGCAATGCCGAACCGCAAGTGGAGCGACGGCGGCGATGGCCTGCGCGATCTCGCGGGCGCGCGGCAATAGGCGGTCCGGCTGAAGCACTTCATTCACCAGGCCGATCCGCAAAGCCTCCTCCGCGCTGATAATCTCCCCGGTGAGCAGCAGATGCAGCGCAGCCCCCTGTCCGATGAGGCGCGGTAGACGTTGCGATCCGCCATAGCCGGGCAGCAGACCAAGCTTCACCTCCGGCTGGCCAAGTTTCGCGGTGTCGCTGGCCAGGCGCAGGGTGCATGCCAGGGCAAGCTCGCAGCCGCCGCCCAGAGCGAAGCCGTTGATGCAGGCGATCACCGGCTTGCCGCAGCTCTCGATCAGGCTAAAGATGGCCTGTCCGCGCAGGGAAAGCTCCTTGCCCGCCAGACCGTCCACCATGGCGAGTTCCCTGATATCCGCGCCTGCGGCAAAGGCCCGGTTGCCCGCGCCGGTGATCAGAATGGCACGGATGGAATCGTCCGCGGCAAGAGAGGTGAAGATGCTGCGCAGGTCGCTGAAGGTCGCCGCATCGAGAGCGTTGAGCACCTTTGGCCGGTTGAGAGTGACGGTGGCGATGGCACCTTCGATTTCGCAAAGCAGATTTTCGTGTTCCATAGCATCCCCTGGCGCAGCGGCATTCCTCGTGAACCGTCGAGTGTAGCAAAGACATCTGAGGGGGCGCTCAGCGCGGACGCCGCAGCCGAACGATACAATCAAGAGATGATCAAGGGAATCACACTGGTGCAGCCGATAGGCTCGGCCAAGGCTTTCGAGCGTCTGACGAGTCTGTTCGACGCGATTGGCTTCGAAGCCGGGAAGAATTGGGACGAAGGCGGCGCGCGTGGCTCTGCGCATCTCGCGCCGCTGGGCAATATCGAGTTTGTCGAGGGGCAACTTCCGGCGGTTCCACGGATTCTGATTGAGGTGACGCAGTTGGACCAGGTGCGGGAGACCGCGCGGAAATGGCTGGAGCGCTCCGGGGAAACGGACGCGGCGCAGCCTGTATCGGACATTGGCGTGTCGGAGGTTCGCCTCTCGGAGGCAAGCCTTTCAGAAATCCAGGAAACGCACTGGAACTCCCGCCTGTTCACGATGGAGCCTCGCTTCCACCCCGAAGACACGGCTGTCTACGGCTTTTGGGAATCGAACAATATTCACCATGGCCGGCCCGTGGCCGTGGAGGGCGATCTTGCGGCTACGGGAATGCGTATCGCAATCGTTGTCGCTCGATGGAACGCCGTCATCACGGATCGGCTGCTTCAGGGTTCGCTGGACGCGCTCTATCGCAGTGGAGCGGCAAAGCCGGATGTGCGCATTGTTCGCGTGCCCGGTGCCTGGGAGGTGCCAGTGGCTGCGCGAACACTGGCGGAAAGCGGCGATGTGGATGCAGTGATTGCGCTCGGCGTTCTGCTGCGCGGAGAAACAGCGCATTATGAGGCGATTTACAACGAAGTCGCGCGAGGAATCGGGCAGTCGCAGCAGGACACTGGCGTGCCGCATGCCTTTGGTGTGCTGACCTGCGAAACGCTGGAGCAGGCTCTGGATCGTGCAGGGCTGAAGGCGGGAAACAAGGGCTTCGAGGCAGCGATTGCCGCCATCGAGATGGTATCGCTCGCGCGCAAACTGCGTGAGGGAGCTGGCGCGCCCTCACAAGAACCAAGCGATGCGATGCGCGGCCATGTGCCTACGCAAAGCGCGAAAGGCCTGGTCTAGCTATGGGAACCCGGCGCAAATCGCGAGAAATGGCAATGCAAATGTTGTTCCAGGCCGATCTGGGCAAGCAAACCCCGGACGAGGTGCGCAAGCTTTTT
>JAJZHR010000455.1 GCA_021810815.1 Acidobacteriota bacterium
GTGGTGCTGTCCAATGTCGCCGATGCTCCTGGCATTGCCGCCGCCCGCGAACGCGGCCTGCCTGCGCACGTCATTGAGTCCAGAGGCCGCAAGCGCGCCGAGCACGACGCGGAGATGATCGCGCGCCTGCATCAATATCGCGTCGAGCTGGTGTGCCTGGCGGGCTACATGCGCCTGCTCAGCCCATCCTTCGTGCAGGCCTTCCCGCAGCGCATCCTGAACATCCACCCCTCGCTGCTGCCCGCCTTCCCCGGCCTCGACGCTCAGGCCCAGGCGTTCGCGTATGGCGTGAAGCACACCGGCTGCACCGTCCACTTCGTCGACGAGGCGCTCGACCACGGCGTCATCGTGCTGCAGCGCGTCGTCCCGGTGCTGGACACCGACGACGAGCACGCCCTCGCCGCCCGCATCCTGGAGCAGGAGCACCAGGCCTACCCGGAAGCCATCGCCCGCGTCGTCAGCGGCAAATACGAAATCCACGGACGCCGCTACATCCAGCGCGCCTGAGCCCGGAGCCATCCATCAGCCATCACGGATGTTCGCGCGAAGGAGTGGAAAGGATGTATCGAGACAATGTGGCATCTTAGGGAGCTGCGGGCAGGCTGGCCTGCTGCGGCGAACTCGCCAGCGTCTTCTTCAGCACATCCAGCGGGATAGTAGCCCTCAGCACCACCGTGCTGTTCTTCTGGTCGATCTTGACGCTGTTCACGATCTGGCGAAACTCCTCGTCGCTGGCGTTGACGGCGTCGGGATGCATGTTCTGCTGCAGCGTCTGGAAGATCGACAGCAGCGTCTTCAGGCTCTCGGCGGAGTTCGCCGCAGCTGCCTCGCTCGCCGTCGTCTCCTCCACCCTCAGCCGCAGCGATCCCACGAAGCGCAGCGACGCCAGCACCGGAGCATCCGCGGCAAAGGGCAGCGTGAGCCCCATCAACTGCAGATTGCCTGTGCCGTCCGGCTTGTCGCTGAAGGGCAGGCCGATGCGGCCAATGCCCCACGCCACTGACAGCAGCGGAACATCGCTGTATTGCTGCGCCAGCAGCGAGGGCCCGGAGAAGGGAAGCGCTGCCGTGTGGTAGCGGTCCAGGATGGAGTGGATCTGCTCCGGCGTCGGCATGTTCGACGCTGCCACCAGGTCATAGCCCAGGATGGCCACGCGCAACGTGCGCCCCTCCACGGGAATGTCGTAGATGTCGTGCCCCAGGTAGGTCTCGTGCGAGGTGGAGACGCCGGCCAGGTACTTCGTCAGCCGCGGTCCGTCGAAGCGGCCGCTGAACACCTCGGAGTAGGCGACGGGGCCGTTGGGCCCATGCGGATCCGGCAGGCGGTGGATGGCGAAGGCGACCTCGTCCAGATCGCGCTCGAAGACGAAGCCCGTGGCGTTGATGAACTGCTGATAGTCGGGGTCGCGATGCACGGGCGTGCGGTCAAAATGCGTCGCCAGCCGCACCGGCTTCAGGGCGACATACACAATGCCGTCAGACTCCGGCAGCAGCCGCGCGCACTCCGGCGGAGCCTTCTTCCGCAGGACAACAGCAGTGACCAGGGCGAGCACAACCACCAGGGCGATCAGCAGAGAAAGCTCGAACCGGGAGCGCTTGCGCATGGTGATAAGAGTAATGCATGCATGCCGACTGCGCAGCAGTATTGCTGATTCCACCCCACAGCAGCCAGTTGCCCAACTATGGGAGTGGACGAACAATCCTGAGCGGCATGCAGCCGCACGGTTCTTGCTGGCGGAACGGCTTGGGTTTACAGCGGACGGAAGCGCGTGAATCCACCGTGAAAACCACCGTAAAAACACCGTGAAAACCACGGTGAAACCACGGTGAAACGGCCGGTGGATGCACGGTGGATTTGCGGTGAATGCACGGTGAGTCCACGGTGAATCCGCGTCTGTTCACGACGTTGGCCGAGTTTTACATTGGCCTGAACGCTTCCTGAGTTTTCTGTCTCACTTTGGCGGAGTTATTTGGCGCTTTGTGATAGGTGGCAGATCAGGGTTGAGAGAGATTCCCACCCTTCGCAGGAGCGCGAAGGATGGGAATCCCGGCTTGGAACATTTGGATGCGCGACGGCTGGGAACCAGGAGTGCTGATATCCATTCGTTAAATATCCGATGGCAATGTGATGTCGTCAGCCACGTAGGCTGTGAGTGCCGATCCCTTCTTGATATCGATGTTCTTGCCGTGCTTGATGAGGCCAATGGGTCCGAACAGCACCGTGAGCACAACTGCGCCGGTGGTTCCGCTCGCGCCTTCTTTGGCCTTCGTTCCGCGAAGCCGTATCTTGTTGTCCCCGACCTTGAGGTAGTCAAGCCGAACGTTGAGTTCACCGGCTTTACCCATCATCCCGGACTTCTTCGCATTCGTGACCTCACCGAAGGCCTTGTCCCCAGCCTTGGCAACGATAACGTCACCGACCTTGAGATTGCTGTCGAGAACCAAAACAACAGGATCGCCTTCAGCGGCCGTTTTCGAACTGAGGTCGTCTGCGAATACCAACGGAACCTCTACTCCTTCTCTCAGCATGTTCTTTCCTGGCGTCGGCGGCGTGGGCGCGGTTGCCGTTGTAGGTGCCGGGGTCGATGGAACTGAAGGTGTGGAGGCCGCAGATGAGACGACCGAAGCCGCAGGCTGCGCGGCCTGCTGCGCTAATGCCGCAGGTGCCGATACGAGGAGGACAGCTAGAGCGAGAGCGAACGACCGCTGCATAGTGCCTTTCATGGTCAAATTGTGGAATGGGAAATTCGGGCCGAATTCTACTCTGCGGCTGAGTGCGAAGCAAACCACGTCTAAAATGAATTGCGCTCTATAGATATTCGGAGTACAAGATTAGATCAACGGAGGTCGTCATGGCTGTAACGGTCAATCTGGATCAGTTTCGCGCTGCATTCCAGGCCGGCGGCTTGCGTTCCGTCACTGTGAAGGGG
>JAJZHR010000456.1 GCA_021810815.1 Acidobacteriota bacterium
CCGAGATGGCGATGGTGATGCCAGCGCTGGTCAGGCTGGTGGCCAGGTGCCTGACCCCGTCCAGCGAGAACCAGATGCGGGCCTCGCTGCCGGCGAAGACATAGTAGAACGCGCTGGGGCGGAAGCCATAGGAGGCGAAGAGAATCAGCATCGCTCCGAAGGTGGTGATGGTGAGGATCTGGAACACATCGCCGCGCCTTCGTTCCGCCAGGTACATCATGAAAAAGAAGGCAAAAATGAGGCCCAGCACCGCCGCCAGCACATGCGCCGCAGCCGTGAGTCCGAAGGCGACGGTGAGGATGGCGATGCGCGGACGCCATTTGCTCCGTGGGCCCTGCATGGCATGAGCAACGCCGATGGCGGTGTAAACGATGCCGTAGATGCCCCACATGGCCAGCACTTCATTGTTCGGCGCGAGGCAGGAGCGGATGACGTCCGGAGAGAAGCAGTAGAGGGCAAGAGACAGTGCTCCGCCCTCGTTGCCGAAGAGACGCCGCGACACCCACCACAGGCCGCCGCCAAGCCATATCGCGAAAAAGATGAAGGGCAGCCGCATCAACAGAAGCACATAGGTGAGCTGGTGGCGCATCTCCCAGGTGGTGGCCATGCCCTTGCCTGCGAAGATGCGATCATCGGGCTTGCGGAAATGGTCGGCGGCAAGCAGCACCAGCCGCTGGACGGTGAGCGGCAGGCCGGCAGCGCGATAGGCGAGCGTTCCATCCTGCATATTGCCGCAGGTGGTGAAGTATCCGGCCAGGGGCGATGGCCGCTCCCACATCTCACGGCCGCAGCGCGCGAAACGGTAGTCGCGCGCCGTCAGATCCTGGTGGTCCACCACCCAGAGGCACTGAAAAAAGAAGAGCGAGAGCAACACCGCAGCAATGCGTTGAGGCGCGCCGATATGGATGCCAAAAAGGGTCATGCGGTCGATCAGTTGCGGGCGGAGCACAGCAGGTGCGGGCAGAGTCTAGCTTAGCGCAGTGGATGGGTTCGGGTGATTATCGCTCCGCTTCCGGCGCGGCGGACTTCTCCAACAGGACGAATGCGGCTGCGGCTTTCTGGGCGACGGCTGCGGTGGACTCTTCCGGGGTGTGGGCAATCTCCAGCACTCCGGTGATGGGCGACTTCAGCGCGGCCGCCTCGCGCATCAGCCAGCTCCAGTCGATGCTTCCGCTGCCCGGCCACAGGTGCTCGTCCTTCTCGCCCAGGTTGTCGTGCAGATGCAGGGAGCGGATGCGGTCCTTCAGAATCGCGAAGGCGGCGGCGACGCCCTGGCTGAAGTTCGCGTGGCCAACGTCCATGCAGACGCCGACGGTGTCGAAGTGGCCGACGCGAAGCACCTCCAGGATGTGCTCGGGCTCGGTGACCTCGTTGGGGATGTTCTCGATGTGGAGAGCGACGCCGAGCGGGCTGGCAAATGCCTTGAGGTGCTCGATGGCGGTGAGGGAGTTCTCCAGAGCGCGGGTGTCCCACGCGTCCGACCTGCTGCCGAGGTGGAGGACGGCGCTGCGCAGAGGGATCATCTCCGCGACCTCGAGGGCGCGCTTCACCTCGTCCATGGCCTCGATGCGCTGGGGCTTCTGCGGTGCGATGATGTTGACCGACGGCCCGGTGCTGCGGCCCCATTCCGTCTCAGAGTAGAGCGGCTGGTGGATGGAGTTGAACTCGACCGGGTTGGAGCGGAACCAGTTGGCGATCTCGCGCACCTGGGAGCGGTCGTGGTAGTCGAAATGGTGGCGCGCGGCGAAGATCTCAATGCCCTGCGCGCCCGCACCAAGCATTGCATCCAGCATGCCGGGATGCAGCCGCTGACGGAGAAAGACATGCGTTGAAATGGATCGATGCATCATCGACCTTTATCTTACGTGGTCGCAGGAAATCGTCTTCGGGTCTCTGACGGGCAAGGAGACATCCCCCGCTGACCGGGCTGTGGGTATCCAGCTAAGAACGACGAGGCGGATCGTCGCCAAGCAATGGGACACCTTCGGCGCGAGCAGCTTTTGCCAGGGCGGCGTCGAGCGTGGCGAGCGGGCATTGGTTGCGAAGGGCTAACTCCAGATAGGCGGCGTCGTAAACGGCCAACTGGTGCTTGCGCGCAAGACGCAGCACGTCGCCCTCGACGGGTTCGCGGTCGATCCTTATCGGCAAATGCGCGATGTATCGCAGGAATGCGGCGGACTCGTCCTCGCCGATGCGCTTTCTGCGTTCGTTCACCACCAGAATGTTCCGCACCTCGAACCACCAGAGGGTGGGCGCGCAGGCGGTGCCGGAGGCCAGCGCGTCCAGGGCGCGGCTGGCTGCGGAGTGGCTCTCGTCGTCGAGCGCCCAGCAGAGAGTGACGGAAGCATCCAGAACGAAGGGCATCGGGCGAACGACAGGCACTGGGCGAATCGAGGGCATCGGGCGCTTACCTGCGTCCTTCGTCACGAGCGGAGAGCAACTCCTCCACGGTGATGCCGGCGGAGCGGCTTCCCATGGCACGAATGTTCGCAATCGCCTGCTCCACTTCCGCCTGGCGGAGGTCGGGCTCGGGAATCAGGCGCGCGATGCGGCGGCCGTGGCGGGTGATGATGAGCGTCTCGCCGCGCTCCACCTCGTCCAGCAGACGGGGCAGATGGGTCTTGGCTTCGGAGGCTTGGATTTCGATCATAAACTATTCCGACTAGTCGATTCGACTGGTTTAATCGTAGTCGGAATCGCCGCACTTTACAATTGCCATGCATGCCCACCCCTGTTCGCTCTTATTGCAAGATCAATCTCGGCCTGGCCATTGGCCCCCCGCGGGCCGATGGATTTCATGGCCTCGCGACGCTGTACCAGACGCTGGAGCTGCATGATGTGGTGACGGTGGCGGCGCGGCGCGTTGGCTCGCCCGCCGAGGCGGCGCTGCGGCTGACGTCGAACGACGAGCGGGTTCCTCTG
>JAJZHR010000457.1 GCA_021810815.1 Acidobacteriota bacterium
GGCGTGCCGCTCCACCAGTTCGCGATAGGCGGCTGCGGTCTTGTCTGCGAGCACCTCGACGGCGGTGAAGTATTCCTCGACGCCGGAGCGGCGGAGCTTGTCGCGCTGCTCGCCGTCCTGGCCCTTGGTGACCAGAACGATGCGATGGCGCTCGGCCAGGCCGGGGAGGGTTTCTGCGACTCCGGGGAGGAGTTCGATCTCCTGCTCCAGGATGGCGTTGGCGAAGCTGTGGATGCGGGTGTGCTTGTGCGCGTCGATGGGGCCGTCGCTGAGCCGCTCGAAGCAGGTGATGAGGGACTGGCGGAAGCTGTGCAGGCCGTAGCCGAGAGCGGCGATGGTTTCGTGCTCCACCTGGTTCAGCGTCTCGCGGACCTCTTCGCGGGAGTGGGTGCGGTGGTCGAGCAGAGAGATGAAGGCGGCGATGGCGCGCTCAAAGTAGATATTGTTCTCCCACAGCGTGTCGTCGGCGTCGAAGAGGAGGGTTTGTCCGGCGGGAAGGCGAGCTTCGCCGGGCGATGGAGCGCGGTTTTCTTTGCCGCTTCTGCTCCCTTTGCGGCTTTTGCTGGTGTTGCTGCCTTTGCTGGCGCTGCTGCTGGTGCTTGCAGCGTGCTCTTCGCGGGGGGGAATCCTGGTCATGGTCGCGTGCTCCCTCTCTTCAAGCATTCCTGTATTGCCAGCGTGGGCACAGTGGGCGTCTTTTCCTGCAAATTCTACCTTGCTCGCCTTATGATAGGGCGTGCTGTGGCTTGAGCTTCGAGGACGTTCGACGACCAGGGGCTGATACTTGCAGAGATTGATCTCCATCGTGAGCGAATGAATTTCGAGACTGGAAAGAGATTCGGGCCGTACGAGATCCTGAGCGAGCTCGGCGGCGGCGGCATGGGCATGGTGTACCGCGCCTTCGACCCTCGCCTGCATCGCGAAGTCGCGTTGAAAGTGCTGCGTCCGCAGTACGACAGCCCCGGCGTGCGGGAGCGTTTTCTGCGCGAGGCGCGCGCTGTCTCCGCGCTGAACCACCCGAATATCTGCACCATTTTCGACATTGGCGAGCAGGACGGCGAGCCCTATCTGGTGATGGAGATGCTGCATGGGGAGACGCTGCGCGACCGCATCGAGCGCGGGCCTCTGACGACGGCCGAGATTGTCGATGCGGGAACGCACATCGCAGATGCCCTGGCGGAGGCGCACTCCAAGGGCATCATCCACCGCGACATCAAGCCGGCCAATATCTTCCTGGTGAAGAAGAATACCGCCTTTCCGCAGGTGAAGGTGCTGGACTTCGGCCTGGCGAAGATACAGAGCCTGACGGACAGCTTCGAATCGGAGAACCTGACGGGCACCGGAGCGACGGTGGGGACCGTGGCGTACATGTCTCCGGAGCAGGCGAGGGGAGACGAGCTGGATACGCGCAGCGACCTGTTCTCCTTCGGCTCGCTGCTGTATGAGATGGCCACGGGGCAGCTTCCCTTTACGGGAGCGACCAGCGCGATGGTGTTTGTGGCGCTGCTGAGCAAGGACCCCGATCCGGTGCGGGACTGGAACCCGGCTATTCCGCGCGAGCTGGAGCGGATCATCCTGAAGGCTCTGACCAAGGAGAGCCGCCACCGCTACCGCACCGCCGACGAGATGAGGGACGCCCTGAAGGCGGTGACGGCGAAGGTTCCCAGCCAGGGACGGTTCTTTAAGCCGCGCGCCATGGTGGATGCCGAGGACAGCGATGCTGCGCTGCCGAGTGCTGGCGATCCTGTGGCGCGAGGCAAGCGGCAGATTCCGCGGCAAGGCGACGCTCTGCGAGGCAGGCCGCTCACCCCGCAGCCACCGTCGGGCGGCCAGACAGCGAAGCCTGTCCGGGCAAGCGGGAAGACCGTTTCGAACGGCATTTCGGGGGATCTGGACGCGATGCCTGTAGCCCATCGGGAAAGCGGCTCTCCGGGATCGGGGATTCCTGCCGCTGGGCCGCGCGCATCCTCGCACACGCCCCCTGCTGCGTCTGAGGCGGAGCTGCGGCGCGCAGCCCTGGCCATGGAGGCGACTGCTCTGCACGAGGCTTTCCGGTCCGTGTCCGGCGCAGCCATCGCGGCAGCGAAGCAGGGGAACGGAGCACGGTTCGCGGGGCCGGAATCGGCTGATCCGCAGCCCTCGCCACGCTCCGGCAGAGACTCTGTCAATACGGCGCCTTCCGCGCGCACTTCGGATTCCTTAGCCCAGCATTTTTCGGCGCAGCCGCTTTCGGAGATTGACAGTCCATGGAGCAGGTCGCTCGGCTCCGCCGGAGCGGGTGCCGACGATCCGGAGCCATCCGTGAGCGGCGGTATTTCTGCCGGGGAACGCGGGAGCGGAAGCTCCATTCGCCGGGCAGCGCACAAGCGGCCAGTGCCGGAGGGCAGGCGAGCGCGCAGCAGGAGGCGATGGCTGCTCTCGGCCGCTGTGGCGACGCTTGGCATCGCAGGGCTTGGAGCATACGTGCTTTCGGGAGGCCGTCTGCGGCCTGCGCCGCTGGGCAGCGGGGATCAACTGCTGGTTGCCTCGATGGAGAACAAGACCGGCGACCCTTTGCTGGATGGAACGTTGCGCGAGGCGGTGCTGATGAATTTGCGGCAGTCGCCAACGCTGCACGTCCTCTCCGACGCTGCGGTGGCAAGCCGCCTGCGGATGGCGCACGGCAACGCCGCCGCCCCCCTGACGCGCGCAGCGGCTGAGTCGCTGGCGCAGCAGCAGGGAATCAAGGCGTTCGTTGCGGGAGCTGTGGCGGGGACGAGCCCATACAGCATCGACCTGGAGGCGGTGAACGCGCAGACCGGTGCCGTGCTGGCCCATGTCAGCGAGAGCGCCGCTGACCGAGATCATCTGCTGGACGCGGCAGGCAGGGCCGCCGACACGATGCGCGTGCGGCTGGGAGAGGCCAGCGATGCTGT
>JAJZHR010000458.1 GCA_021810815.1 Acidobacteriota bacterium
TCCTGCCCCGGTTTTCCCCGCTGGTCATTCCGGCAAGTTCGCTGGCACCTGCGTCGTCGCAGCGATTGTGGATACGCAGGGCGTGCCGCAGAGCATGCGGATTGTGCGCTCGCTGGGCTCGGACTTTGACCAGAGCGCCTTGGAGGCCGTGAAACGCTACAGGTTCGCGCCATTCACGCGCAACGGCGTGCCTGTCCCCGTCGCACTCAAAATCGAAGTCAACTTCCGCAGGTACTGAGCGCAGAAGATTCGGGGAACCAATCGCAAAAGGTACCAAAAGCGCGCATCAGGAACTCTCTCGCAGGTCTCATTCTCCTACCCAGCGCTGCTGCCGGCTGCCGACGTCTCTGCATCTGGCCAGCAGCGCAACCTACCCGATCACACGCCGCAGAAATCCCTTCACCCCAAGCGTCCCCAGCACCGCAATCGACGCCATCAGCATGCTCAGGATCAGCCACGCAGGCATATGCGGCAGCGTCGGCGTCAGCGCCGCCCGCAGACCCTCGCTCATGTAGACAATCGGGTTGAAGAGCACGAAGATTTGCAGCCAGCGCAGATGGTTCAAATACGCCCAGGGATAGTAGACGCAGCCCAGAAACGTGATCGGCACCACCACCACGCCGAAGATCAGCCCGATCTGCTGCGGCTTCACGCTGGTCCCGATCGTAAGGCCCAGAGCCCCGGCAGCAAGGCTCGACAGCACCAGAACAGCGCCCAGAAACAGCCAGCTCTGCACATGCACCTGCACCGGAACCGTCGGAATGTAATACGCCAGCGGAAACACGATTGCGGCCGCAACAATGCTCTGCATCGCGCTGAAACACACCTTCTCCAGGGCGACAGCAGCCACCGGAAGCGGGCACATCACCCGGTCGTCAATTTCCCGCGTCACGCCGAACTCCTGCGACAGCGGAAGTGCAACCGCCGCAATGCCCGAGAACATGATGGCCACCGCCATCAACCCGGGAAGCAGGATGGTGCCGAAGCCCGGCCCGCTCATCGGAGAGACGGCCCCTCCCTCGCCCATGTGCGGGAAAACGTACGTGAAGATGAACAGGAACAGGAGCGGATTCATGGCGATGCGGATCATGAACGGGAACAGCTCGCGCCGCAGCACATGAAGATCGCGCAGAAGAAGACCGCCGAACGCGCGGGCGTACATCCGGCCCTGCAGGCGGCTCTGCGGACTTGCCGCCTTCCACGATTCCTCGTGGGAGGTGTCCGCGCTCTGCGCCTGGTTTCGCTCAACCTCGATCATTGTTCTTTTCCTTCGCGCCAGCGGCAGGCGGCATCCTTGCAACCTCAGAAATCTTCACTCGGCTATTCCCGCAGATCCCGTCCGGTGAGCCGGATAAACACCGTCTCCAGCGTTGGCTCGGTGATAGCCAGGTCGCGCAGTCCGAAGGGGTGCGCCGTGCGGACAATCTCCGGCAGCAGGCCATCGGCGCTCTGAGCGTACACGCGCACACCCGTCGCTGTCCTCTCCACGCCGGTGACGCCTTGCAGCGCGCCCACCTCGCAGATCAGAGCATCGGTTGCTCCCCCGTCGCTCGGCGGCGTCTTCAACTCAAGCTCATAGATGGTTCCTGCGCCAATGGAATTCTTCAGCGCCGCCGGCGAGTCCTCCACCAGGATCCTTCCATGGTCGATGATGGCAACGCGATCGCAAAGCTCGTCCGCCTCCTCCATGTAATGCGTCGTCAGCACCACCGTGATGCCCTCGTGGCGAAGTCCGCGCACCGCGTCCCACATCGCGATCCGGCTCTGCGGGTCCAGCCCGGCGCTTGGCTCATCCAGAAAAAGCACCTTCGGCCGATGCGCGATGGCGCGCGCGATCTGCACCCGTTGCGCCAGTCCGCCAGAGAGCTGCGCTGGCTGGGCGGATGCCCGCTCCGTCAGGTGGAACTGCTCCAGCAACTCCGCCGTCCGCACCCGCGCAGCCTCCGCTGAAAAACCAAAATAGAGGCAATGGAAATGAATGTTCTCGGCCACCGTGCAGGAGCGGTCCAGCGTGTTGTATTGCGGCACCACGCCTATGCTGCGGCGCGCAAGCGCGGGAGAGGCGACCACATCCACACCGGCGATCCGCACCCGGCCCGTCGTCGGCAGAGCGCGTGTGGTGCAGATGCTGATCGTCGTCGTCTTGCCCGCGCCATTGGGGCCGAGCAAACCATACAACTCCCCCGCATTCACCATCAAGTCGATGCCGTCGACCGCAACAACAGACTGTTTGCCGGGATAAACCTTGCGGAGACCTTCAATCTGAACAATCACAGCCTGTACGCCCGCCTCTTGAATCGATTACTAAATCCTTTGATTCGCTCTTGTTTTCAAAAATGACATTATAGGCCCGGTGACATCGCGCGCCTGTCGCCTGCCTCGCCGACAGCAACAACAATTTTCCCCAGGTGGCTGCCTGCCGCCATCGACTCCATCGCCGTCCGAGCCTCCGCGAACGGATAAACCCGGTCCACAACAGGATGCAGACCCGCATGAGAGATCGCAGCATTCATCTCCTCGAACATCCGCCGCGATCCCACATAAATCCCCTGCACATGGATCTGCTTGTGAAGGATAGGAATCACCGAAATCGCCTCCGTCGCCTGGCTCAGAACTCCAATCTGCGCCACCGTCCCTCCCACCCGCACCGCCTTCAGCGACTGGTTGAACGTCCCCGCCCCGCCCACCTCGATCACCGCATCCACGCCCTCTCCGCCCGTCTGCTCCAGCACCCACTCCGCCCAGTCCGGCCGCTCGCGATAATTCACCGCGCCATCCAGACCCAGCGCCCTGGCCCGCCCGATCTTCTCGTTGCTGGACGATGTCCCCAGCACCCGCGCCCCC
Source organism: Acidobacteriota bacterium (assembly GCA_021810815.1). Lineage (GTDB taxonomy): Bacteria > Acidobacteriota > Terriglobia > Terriglobales > Acidobacteriaceae > JAJZHR01. Next base: position 2,845 of record JAJZHR010000458.1, read on the forward strand.
ATCATCCGCGCGAACTGCAGCGCAAACATCGAAACTCCGCCCGTCCCCTGCGTCAGCACCGTCTCTCCC
>JAJZHR010000028.1 GCA_021810815.1 Acidobacteriota bacterium
TGGAGTGTTGCCGAAGATCGGATGGTTCCAAGCATTGAGGAACTCCCCTTGCAACTGCAGGTGGAATCGCTCATGAATCGGAATCGACTTCGACACCGAAATATCCTGATTGAATGCATGCGGACCGTGCAGATAAATAATCTGGCCGATCGTTCCCGGAGTGATGTTCGGAGTAATGTACGCCGGGTTGGCTCCGCCGCCTGCATTCAGGTATTTCGGATCGATCAGGTTGGCATAATTCTGCCCGGGAACACGATGCACCCCAACCGCCTTCTGCAACTGCGACGATGTAACGCCATGCAACGCAATGCCGCTGTCGCCATAGTTGTTGAAGGTGTTGTATCCGCCAGTCAGGCGGAAGGGCGCACCCGACTGATCGGTGATGATCGTGCCCACCGTCATCCCTCCCAGCACTTTGCCCACCACGTTGTTTCCAAGCAGCGCCTGTCCGCGACCGAAAGGAAGATCGTAAGTCCCGGATACGTGGACCACGTTCGTCAGATCGAAAAGACTCGGTCCATAGCTCTTGCTGAGATTGCGCAGCGTGAAGATCGGAGTTGCCCCGGTCCAATCATTCGGACTGGAGGTTCCCAGCGTCTTGCTCCAGGTGTAGTTCGCATCGAACTGCAATCCATTCCATGCGACCTGACGCAGATCCACCTGTAGTCCGTTGTAGTTTGAGTAGCCTGCCGCCACCATATATCCCGTGGTGTGTCCGGCAGCAAACGGGTTGGCCTGGAAGAAGTTGATCGGATAGCCGGCTCCCGATCCTGTATAGCCGGCATTATTTTTGCAAGGGGCGAATCCCTGCCCCACAAGGTTGCAGAAGTATGGCGCAGTCCCGTTGATTCCGCTCAGGATATTTGCCAGCGCACCCGCCTGGCCCGTTTGCAGGAAGCGGATGAATTGGCTGTTGGTGAAATCGCTGGCTCCAGGTCCGCCAAATGCAGCGGTCATGATCGGCAGCGATCCGCTCGTCCCTTCAAACGAGGGCCTTCCGGATGGATGCGTCGCACTATAGGCCGCAAGATTGGACTGGGCCTTCTGGAACTCTGCCAGGAACCCGTTTTCGAAGATGTTGACCTCGTTGGGATTTGTGTTGATCCACTGATGGATGGTGCGATTTCCGTTGTAGCGCACTTCCAGCACGCGCGACCTGCCCAGCTCCCGCTGGATGCCAATGTTCCAGGACTCGCTGTAGGGCTGCTGGATTTTCGGATCCATGCCATTCACGCCCGGCCCACCGATGAAGGTGTAGGTGGACTGCGCCGCTGTTGCCAGATAGGTGGCTGGTTGGTATCCAAGCGGTGGCACCGTGCCTCCGAGCGAGAGACTGCCCGGAGCGAACGTTCCTGTCTGGCCAGTATTGTTCGCGTTCAGATAGAACTGCTGGAAGTAAAAAGCACCGTAGTCCGCAGCATTGTTCCAGAAGTATTGCCCCGGCTCGGTGAAGCGCCGGAGCGCAAATCCGCCACGGATGACTGTTCCATTGCCCCCAAGAAGCCCCTTGAACGGTCCCTCTCCCTTCGGGTTCCACGCAAATCCAAACGCCGGCTGCGGAGTCACCATCCACGCGGAATAGGGCTGAGGGTTCGTCTGCAGAATCGGATTCATATTCCCCGGCAGCTTCCCTGGCTGAAATAGATTCCCGTATCCCGAGGGGCCATAGATATCTCCAGGGCTCGCCGAGTGGTAGGCTCCTGTAAGGTCGCGCTGCGGGACTGCGAAATCCCAGCGCAATCCATAGTTCAGCGTCAGCGTGGGAGAAACCTTCCACGAATCCTCGGCAAACAAACCTGTGGCGCTCACCACTTCATCGAGATTGTAGGCGCCAATGGAGTGCTGGAATTCCTTGGTCTTCGAGTTGTAGGGGAAGGTGCCGTATATGCTCGAGACTCTTCCAACCAGAACCGCGTAGAGCTGCGCGGCCTCTGAAATCATGGTGTCGTTTGCCGCTGGCAGGCTCGCTGTGGTGAAGGCCTGCAGCGCAGGATCTCCCGCCGCCAGCCCAAGGTCATAGTTGTTGTAACCCACCGGTGGATTCCAGTAGTGATCCTGCTCCCGATACCATGACGCTCCAAAGCTGATCGAATGCGCCCCGCGCTGCCAGTTCGTCGAGTCCGACACGCTCAGGATCGGATAAAACGTCGAAACCGGCGTCTGGTAGACCTGGCCGGACATCTGTCCGCTCGCACCCGGAAAGTTCCAGTGGACCGTGGGCTGGGTGGCATACAGCGGAGCAGCGTTGTAGGCGAACTTTGTTGCGTCATACAGATAGCCCAGCTTCAACTGATTGATGAGGTTCGGAGTGGCGATGAAGTCCAGACCATAGGAAGCAGTGATGTTTTTCGAGCTGTTTCCGGCGGCCTGATTTGCAAAATCCGCCCCTGGGAAGGACGCCGCCGCAACAGTCGGCTGGTAGGTGCTCGTTGACAGCACCGACAGGTACATCCGCAACCGCTGCGACAGGTTGTAGTCGATGCGGCCTCCCGGAAAGTATTGCGTACGCGCGTTGGCGCTGTTCCATTGAACCTGATTGAAATTCAAATCCGGAGTGCTGGTGACGCCGCCGTTCGCCACGGCCTTGTTGATCAGGCTGAACTGATTCGAGATGATCGTATTGATCGTGTCTGGCAGCGATGAATTCGTCTGATGCGCAAGACTGAGCACGTTGACGGTGTGCGTTACGTTGTCCGTTCCCTGGTAAACAAAATTGCCCTGCTGCGCTGCCGACGTGAAGAAGTTGTTCGTAGCAGTGGTCGACCCCGGCCTCTTCGACATCGCAAAGCTGCCGAAGAAGAACAGCTTGTCATGCAGAACCGGGCCGCCGCCGCTCACTCCGAAGTCATTCAGGATCAGCTTGTTTCTGCGCACATGCGCCACATCGTTGCTGAAGCTGTTCGCGTTCAGGCCGGAATTGCGGAAGTCTTCATACGCCTGCCCATGAAAGTTATTGCTGCCCCAGCGCGAGACGAAGTTGAGCTGGGTGCTCGACTGACCGAAGCCAGCGTTCAGATCGAGCTGGTCGGTCTGAATCGTCATCTGCTCGATCGTCTCCAGACGGGGCGATACCGATGGCTGCGTATTGCCGCCGAACTTCATACGGTTCGGCGCGCCAACCACGCCATCGATGTTGCTCCCCTGATCCGTCGACGGAAGCCCGTTGAAGGTTCCGTTATATCCAGGCACAAGGCGTGAGAACGTCGTTAGATCGCGCCCTTGCAAAGGAAGATCCTCGATCTGCTTCAGATCGACAACCGTGCCAATCGCATTGGAACTGGTCTCAAGCACCGGCGTACTCGCCGCGCTCACCTCAACCACCTGAGAGACTTTGCCCGTGTTCAGCATCGTCAGAATCGGCGTCGTCTGCGCGGGAGCTGCAAGCCTCGCCCAGGTCCGAGCCTCGAGAAAAACGAGGCTATCCGCGCGGTCGTCGTTCTGAGAGGAGCAGCAGCGATCAACAAGTGTCAATCCGACGAGCTGCGAAATCAAACTCATGCCGTTCGGAGGAGCAGCGAATGAAGTCAGCGCCCCTCTGAGTCGTTGACCGCGCGATGGCATCTTATACTCAGCTATAGAGCCAGCTTTCCCTGGATGCCTGCCTTCTTCGCACCAGAGAGATCTGAAATATACGGAGCAACGCATGAATGCCAGCGCCACCTGGAAGCCAACAGAAAACAGCCCGCAGGAGTATGACTCCCTCTCGGATAGCAACCATACCGTGCATCTCGACGCTGGTCCCGGCCATGCCGCAGGACCGAGTCCGATGGAGCTTGTGCTGATGGGGCTGTGCGGATGCACTTCGGTGGATGTGACCTCCATCCTGAAGAAGAAACGCGAGCCCATCACCGGCCTCACTGTCTCCGCCGTCGCGGAGCAGGCAGCCGAATTTCCACGGGTATTCACGCATATTCAGCTCATCTATCGCGTCTCCGGGAACGTCTCCCACAAGGCGCTGGAGGATGCAGTGCAGCTTTCGAAGAGCAGGTACTGCTCGGTTTCCAGAATGCTGGACAAGACCGCGACCATCGAGCATGTGCTCGAATTCGAGAAGCCACTGGCGCGCGAATCCTCAAAACCTGCTTAGCCTGGCCCTTCCACCTGTCGAACCTGAGGCTGCCTGCGCCATGCCGTCCCGCTTCAAAATACGAATGCCCGCGATCATCTTCCGTTTCTTCCGGCTAGTGCTGGGAGTGATGGCGCTGGGCGCGGTCGCTCTTCTTTCCGCTGTCACCACCATGCGCTTCGCCATCCATGGAGCGGAGGTCGCAGTGCCCAACCTCGCCGGCCTCTCCATGGCAGAGGCGGCGCAGAGGACGCGCGCAGAGGGCCTGAACCTGAATGTCGAAAACCGCTTCTACAGCACGGAGACGACCTCCGGCCGTGTGCTGTCACAGTCCCCAGCTCCGGGTGTGGTGGTGCGCCGCGAATGGCACGTGCGCGTAACCGAGAGCCTGGGGCCGCAGAAGGTCGCCATTCCGGATGTCGTGGGACAGAGGGCGCGCGAAGCGGCCATTTTCGTGCGCCGCACCGGCCTGGACCTGGGCAGCCAGGCCTATCTGCCAGTGTCTGGAGCAGACCCCGGTATCGTCATCGCGCAGAGCCCTCCGCCGAACGCGTCTGGTGTGGACCGGCCTCGCGTGAGCCTGCTTCTGAGTCAGCCGGACCCTCCGCAGCAGCCGGCATATGTGATGCCGAACCTGGTGGGCCAGAATACCGCTTCAGCAACAGCGGCCATCAACGCTGCAGGCTTGAAGCTCGCGCCTCCGCAAGAGAGCACTGCACCCATCCCGCCGGTCGCGGAGACGGGGACCATGGCGCCCATGATGCCAACCATCGCTCCTGGAACCGTGACCGCACAATGGCCGCTTGCAGGCCACCGTGTCACCTCGGGAGATGTGGTTCGACTCACTATCGGGCAGTGACAAGCGGGTGCATTCACACTTGTCATCCTGTTCGCGTACCACTGACCCAGCTACAAAGACCAGCAGCAAAGACTCCAGCGGCGCATCCGTCTGCCGCGAGGAAACAATACTGGCAGTCAGATGCGGTCGAAAGCCTTGTCTGCTTGCTGGATCGCATCGCAGTTTGGCTTGGTCGCAAGCCTGCGCTAGCCAAGCACCTGGCAACCGGACTTCTCGGTGAGGCTGCTTCCATCTGCAGCAGCAGCGCTCCACCATCGTCGCGCGCAATTGGAGAACCAGCGTGTTGCGCGGCAATATTGACTCGGATCCGATGGCAGGGCAGCCGCGCAGCTTGCGCCGGATTTACGAATGGGCGAATACTCCTCCCTTTCAAAGCAGAGACTTGTTCGGAGTTGCTAGGTCACAGGCGCTGGATTGAACAGGACGAATTCATTGTGCAGGCCCCAGTGGTCTGCACATGTTTGCTTGCGTCCGCTGGCGACGTCGAGGATGAGGTCGAAGATTTGCTGGCCTACGTCCTCGATGGTTGCGTCCCCGGTGGCGATGCGTCCTGCGTCCACGTCGATGAGATCGCTCCAGCGTTGAGCCAGGCTGCTGCGCGAAGCCACCTTGATGACAGGGGCCATGGCGAGGCCGTAGGGTGTGCCGCGGCCAGTGGTGAAAACATGCATGTTCATGGAGGCGGCCAACTGCAGGGTTCCACAGATGAAATCGCTGGCGGGGGTGGCGGCGAAGATGAGGCCCTTCTGCGTGACGCGCTCACCGGGGCCGGTGACGGAGGAGATGGCGCTGGCTCCGGACTTTGCGATGGAGCCCATGGCTTTTTCAACGATGTTGGCGAGGCCGCCCTGCTTGTTGCCAGGGGTGGGATTCGCCGTACGGTCCACTGAGCCGCGGAGGAGGTAGTCATCGTACCAGGAGATTTCGCGGAGGAGGTCCCGAGCAACATCCGGAGTTGCGCAGCGAGCGGTGAGGATGGCAATGGCGTCGCGGACCTCTGTGACTTCAGAGAACATGACGGTGGCACCAGCGCGGACGAGGAGATCGGCGGCATAGCCAACGGCGGGGTTGGCCGTGACGCCGGAGAAGGCGTCGCTGCCACCGCATTGCAGACCGACAACAAGATCGGAGGCGGGACGGGTGACGCGCTGGCGAGCGTTCAACTGGACGAGGCGGCGCTCCGCCATCTCCATGATGGCAGCCACCATGTCGCCGAAGCTCCGGTGATGGTCATCCTGAAGGCGGACGAGGTAGTTTTCCTGCTGCAACACGGGAAGAGCGTCGGCGCCGATGAGGCGCACTGGCTGGAGCTTTTCGCAACCGAGGCTGACGACGAGAGGAGCTCCGCCAAGGTTGGGGTTGAGACTGAGGTTCCGTAGAGTGCGGATGGGAATTTCAGCGCCGGGAGCGTCGATGGCGACGCCGCAACCGTAGGAGTGGGTGATGGCGATGACGTCGTCCACGTTGGGATAGAGCGGGAGAAGCTCGGCCTTGATGCGGCGCACGGCGAAGTCGACGGTGGCGGCAACACACTGGACGGTGGTGGTGATGCCGAGGATGTTCTTGGTGCCGACCGAGCCGTCCGGGTTGAGGAAGCCCTGAAAGGTGCGGCCCTCAAGGGGAGGCATAGGGAGCGGAGAACTCGTCGCGAGCGGGAGATGGTCGAGTGCGGGCGGAGATGGCAGAGACATGAGCCCCTCATGCACCCATGCGCCGCGAGGGATGGGTTGGGTGGCGTAGCCAATTTCGACGCCGTAGCGAATGACGGGAGCGTCTTGCGCAATATCGGCAAGGGCGACTTTGTGCGCCTCTGGAATGGCTTCAGTCAGTACGAGGCCAGAGGCAAAAGCTGCACCGCGCGGGAGCCCGCCCTCGTTGACGATGATGGCGACGTTGTCCTGCGGATGCACCTGGACATAAAGAGGTTCGCGCAACATATTTCCCCGCATACGATGCCCTCCTATGGCTTCGAGGAGCTTCAGAAGCCGGCGCGGCGAGGCAAATCAGCCGCGCTTCAATTCTCCATCGAGCAAGCGCCATACGCCCAGGGGATTTCCATCGCGCAAGGATTCTGGAAGCAGCGCCTGGGGCAGGTCTTGATAGCAGACGGGACGGAGAAAGCGCTCGATGGCCAGAGCTCCGACAGAGGTGAAGCGGCTGTCTGTGGTTGCTGGATACGGGCCGCCGTGGACCATGGCGTGAGAGACTTCGACGCCGGTGGGAAAGCCGTTGATGACGATACGTCCGGCCCTGCGCTCGAGGATCGGGAGAAGCTGCTTTGCCAAGGCGAAGTCCGGCTCTGCGAGATGCACAGTGAGGGTGAGTTGGCCGGAGAAGCTCTCGGCTGCTGCGAACATTTCCTGATCGCTCTGGCAGACAACGAGCAGGCAGGCGGGACCAAAGACCTCCTCCGCCATGCGCGGCTCAGCCAGGAAAGCAGCGGCCGTGGTCTGAAAGAGTGCTGGAGTCCCGTTGTAAACGCCCGATCCGGTTAGGCGGCCAACGGCGAGCTGCTTGACGGCGGCAAACTCTCCAAGCTGCTGCTCGCTGAACTGGAAGGCTTCGTGAATGCCCGGGTTCAGCATGGTGGCGGCGGATTTCGCCTCCACGGCGGCCTGGGCTGCGTTGCGGAAGCTGTCGAAGGCTGGGCCGGCTATAGCGAAGACGACGCCGGGCTTGGTGCAGAACTGGCCTACGCCAAGGGTGAAGGAGTCGGCCAGACCTTGCGCGATGACAGGGCCGCGCTCGGCAAGAGCGGAGGGAAGGAGGAAAACAGGGTTGATGCTGCTCATCTCGGCGAAGAGAGGGACGGGAACAGGCCGGCGTGCAGCGATGGCGGCGAGGGCCGTGCCTCCGCGCCGTGAGCCGGTGAATCCGACGGCCTGAATGTGAGGATGCGCAACAAGAGCTTCTCCGACCGTGTTGCCGTTGCCGACCAGCAGAGAGAAGACGCCCTCGGGCAGGCCACAATCGGCGACGGCTTTCTGGATGACGCGTCCTATGAGTTCTGAGGTGCCGAGATGGGAAGGATGCGACTTGGCAACCACGGGACAGCCGGCGGCGAGGGCTGATGCCGTGTCTCCACCAGCGACGGAGAATGCAAGCGGGAAATTGCTTGCACCGAAGACGGCAACCGGGCCAAGAGGAATCTTGCGCAGTCGAAGGTCGGGGCGAGGAAAGGGTTTGCGGTCGGGCAGAGCGGAGTCCAGCGTGGCTCCGATCCAGCGGCCATCCCGTACCAGCGAGGCGAAGAGGCGCAACTGGTCGACGGTGCGGCCACGCTCGCCTTCGAGGCGCGGGCGAGGAAGTCCTGACTCCTTCATGACGCGCTCAATAAGAGCGTCGCCGAGGTCGAGGATTCCCTGCGCGATGGCTTCGAGGAATTTCGCGCGCTCTTCGAGGGTGGTGGAACGATATGCGTCAAAGGCAGCGGCAGCAAGCTCGCAGGCGCTGTCTACATCTCGCCGGGCGCCACCGCCAAAGGCAGGAGCCAACTGCTCACCTGTAGCAGGATTGATTGCATGAACCGCGCCATCTCCGCCATGCAGGGATTGCGAGCCGATGAGCATTTCTCCGGTGATCTTCATGCGATGGTTTCTCCAATTCTGCTGATGCGGGTTTTGGGGATCTCTTGCCAGGTTCCCCTGCGATTGCCATCAGGGCCTGAAGCCCGCTGGATTGCAGCCATCTTACGGCGGGACGAAAGTCCCAAACGTTCACAGCGGCCTTGTCAGAGTCCTTATTAGTCCGGTTTCCCGGCGCCCGAGAACTTTGATACGAGCTGCTGCAATTGCTCGTGCTCCTCTGCAGTGAGATCGGTGAGGGGCGAACGCACGGGACCGGCAGGACGGCCAATAGCGCGCATGCCCGCCTTGACAATGGAGACTGCGTAGCCTTTGCGACGGTTGCGTATGTCGATGTATGGAATCACAAACTCGTTCAGGCGGCGGAAGACTTCTGCGTGGTCGCGACGTCGGACGGCGGCGTAGAAGGCATTCGCAAACTCCGGAAGGAAGTTGAAGATGGCCGAGGAGTAGGTAGTGACGCCCATTTCAAGGTAAGGGAGGGCGAAGGTCTCCGCCGTGGGGAGGCCGCCGATATAGGTGAGGCGGTCTCCAAGACGGGCGTAGATGCGCGTCATCAGCTCGATGTCGCCGACGCCGTCCTTGAAGCCGACGAGGTTGGGGCAGCGATGGCACAACTGCTCCAGGGTGGAGGCGTCCAGAACGGCGTTGTCGCGGTTATAGACAATGACGCCGAGGTGCGTGGAGTTGCAGACCGCCTCTACGTGGGCCATCAGACCTGCTCTGTCGGCGTTCACCAGGTAGGGCGGAAAGAGAAGAAGGCCATCCGCGCCCGAGGCTTCCGCCGCTTTGGCGAACTGCCTGGCCATGGAGGTTCCGTAACCGCAGCCGGCGAGGACGGGCACCTTGCCAGCGGTTTCGTGCGCGGCTGCAGCGACCACGGAAGAAAATTCGTCCAAGGTGAGGGAGAAGAACTCCCCCGTGCCGCCGGCAGCGAACAGGCCTGCGGGATTGTGCCGCAGAAGCCATGCAATGTGCTGGCGATAGGGGACTTCATCGAAGCCGTGCTGGGCTGTGAAGTGGGTCACTGGAAATGAGAGAAGCCCCTGGCCAATCCTCTTCGCCAGTTCGTTGGGAGACATCGCGCTCATGGTGCTCTTCCTCTGAATGGATCAAGAAAACTATAGCGGCAGACGCGGCCGTCTACAACAAGTCCCGGCCGAGCGAAGAAAACCCGGGCCAGAGAGGCTATTGCGCGTCGGTGTACTCCTCATGCCACGCCATCTGAATGGCTTCGAGCAGGCCCTCATTGGACTTGGCCTTATCGCCTACAAAGCCTGGGAGTTCAGTGACGTAGCGGTGCAGATCGGTGAAGCGGATGGTGAGGGGGTCAAGATCAGGATACTTCTCCTGCAGTTGAATGCCGATCTCTTCGGAGTCGGCCCAGTCGATTTCGCGCGGCATCGTATTTCTCCTGTGCGTGCTGTCTGCGGTGGAACTGCATGCGATAGGACGTTCGCATGTGGAGCTATTTGTTCTCAGCGAGGGTGAGCGGCTTTCCCTCGGAGACGTAATTGCGGTTCCACTTGGGAATTTCGACAACGTAGGTTCCCGGCTTTGTGATGACGGCCTGGCAACCGAGGCGCGAGTTCAACTGGATGGACGAGGCGGTCTCCATGCGGTCGAGTTCCTCGTCCTCAGGCTCGCTGATTCCCTTTTCACCTTCTTTGATCCACAGGTGGCAGGTGGTGCAGGCACACACACCGCCGCAGGCATGGTCGAGAAATACGTCGAAGTTCTCCGCCACATCGAGGAACGACATCGGCTTGCCATGGTTGTCATAGGGCATGGTGCCGAATTCGAACTCGACGGTCTTTCCTTCAGGCAGGAAGGTGACGCGAACCATTTTTTCAGCTAGTGGTTTGCTCAGGTCAATCTGCTGCTGCGCACTCTTGTTTTCGGACATGATTCAACGCTCTTTCTGGGTACTTGTTGAAAATGGAGCCTTTAAAGCCAACTGCTCACGATTTGTATTCGGCTGGCGCGAAAGGGTGAGGAGCGGTTGGTCCTTCACCCAGATTCTCGCCTGCGGTCTGCATGGTCTGGCCCTTCATGGCGGTGGAGACGGCGGTATCCATCATGAGCTCCGCGAATCGCCGCGTGGCCTTGTCGAGAGCGTCGATGGAATCGCGGATGGCCTTGTGGTCGTCGCGCCGCCGCGCACCCTCGACCTCTGCGGCGCGGGCGGCGATGAGAGCGAGTTCGTCGCTGGAAAGGAGCGCCCATGCGGGGTTCATCTTCGCCTTCTCGACTGCTGAGAGGATGGTCTCCGCCTCGTTGCGGGCTTCGATGAGCTGGCGCCGGCGTATGTCCTCCTCGGCGTAATCGAACGAATCGAGGATCATGGTTTCGACCTGCTCGTCGGTGAGACCGTAGGTGGGCTTCACTTCGACTTCTGCCTCTTTGCCGCTGCGCTGCTCGCGGGCGGAGACGCGCAGGATTCCATTGGCATCGATGAGGAACCTGACCTCAATGCGCGGCATTCCGGCGGCCATGGGAGGTATGTGCGTGAGGTCGAAGCGGGCGAGGGAGCGGCAATCCTTCGCAAGTTCGCGTTCGCCCTGCAGGACATGAATGGCAACGTTGGTCTGGCCGTCGACGCCGGTGGTGAAGTGCTCAGTTGCGGAGGCGGGGATGGTCGAATTGCGCTGGATGATTTTGGCAACGACGCCGCCGAGAGCCTCAATGCCGAGCGAGAGCGGCGTGACGTCGAGGAGAAGCAGGTCTTCGGTTGCTTTCGATCCGCCGGCGAGAATGTTGGCCTGCACCGCTGCGCCGAGAGCGACAACTTCGTCGGGATTGAGATCGGTGTGCGGCTTCTTTCCGCGAGCGCCGAGGTGGAAGACGTCATCGACGATGGCGAGGACGCGGGGAATTCGGGTGGAGCCGCCTACCATGACAACTTCGTCTATCTGCTCTGGCTCAAGCGCAGCGTCGCGGAGAGCCTGACGGCAAGGTGCGATGGTGCGCTCAATAACCGGAGCTGCAAGCTGTTCAAACTGCTCTCGCGTGAGTTCGCGGAGGTAGCGGCTACCACCAAGGGCAGCGGGCAAGGTGACGTCAAGTTGCGCGGTGGGCTGGGTGGAGAGGGCGATTTTCGCTTCGATGACAGAATTGCGGATGGCCTGTACAGCATCACGGTCGCTGCGCGCATCCACGCCGAGGTCGCCTTGAATATCGTCGAGAGCGATGGCGATGAGCAGGTTGTCGATGTCGTCGCCACCAAGGTGGGTATCGCCATTGGTGGCGATGACCTCGAAGATGCCCTCATGGAGTTTGAGGATGGAGACATCGAAGGTGCCGCCACCGAAGTCGTACACGGCGATC
>JAJZHR010000029.1 GCA_021810815.1 Acidobacteriota bacterium
ATATCTTGCGCGAGGGGGCGATTCCGACCCATGAAATCGCGCTTGCCTTGCAGCACTAGCACCCTGAGCAACGCGGCCACGCAGGCCATGGTTCAAGGAATTTTATGATTGTGCCGGATTCCAACCTGCAGCGCCGTCCGTTTCCGCAGAGCGCAGGGGCGCGCCCTCTGCTGCGGATTTTCTGGACGACGGCCCTGTTGCTGGCCGCTGGCTGGAGCATCTGGCTCTATACCAGCATTGAGCAGGCCGCCCACAGAGACGAGGCCCGGCCCGCCGATGCGATTGTGGTCTTTGGAGCCGCCGAATACGCCGGTCGCCCCTCTCCGGTGCTGCGCGCCCGGCTGGACCACGCACTGGCGCTGTACCAGCGCGGGCTTGCGCCCCTGGTGGTCGCCCTGGGCGGAGGCAGCGACGCCGGAACGGACAAGGACAATCCCAAGAGCGAGGGCACGGTGGGCCGCGATTACCTGATGGCCAACGGTGTTCCGGAGAGGGACGTGATCGCCGAGACACAGAGCAGCGATACCGAGGAGTCTGTGGCGCGCCTGGCGCTGATCGCACGGGAAAACCACCTGCGAACCATGATCGTGGTGAGCGATGGAACCCATTTGTTCCGCATCGATGCGTTGTGCGCGAAGGCGGGCCTGCAGGTGTTTTCTTCGCCTCGTCCGGAGCTTGGCCATATCAGCGGCCCTGCCCGGGCAGAGCGTGTGCTGCACGAGATGCTCGGCTACACCGCATGGCGGTTGCACCTGCACTGAGGACGGCGCAAAAAGCCAGTCTCGAGCCATGGAGAGGGTCGTTCGCCACTCCGTCTGCGGCGGTGGAACGTCTGAATGCGCGCGTTGATTTACAATCTGGGTTTGAGCACACATTTGAGCAAGCACTTCAGCACACACAGGAACAGTCCAGTCGAAGCAAGCAGCGGTCTGGCAATGAGGGAATTAAGCGTGGCGAACGAGTCGGGGCCCGGTATCCGGGGCAGGTTGAGGCAGTTGGTCGCAGCCGCCGCGTTGGCGCAGATTGCTGTCGCCGGGGTGGCCATTCTAGGTTGCGGCGATCAGTACCGCGTGGTGGAGAGCGCGATCAACCCGGTTGGTCCGGCGGCGCAGCCCGCCAAGTACGCCATCGTGGTCTCGAATCCGGGCGTCGGCCAGCCAGGATTGTTGACGTTTGTCGATTTCTCGGGTGACAGCATTCTGGTGAATGCGCAGCTTGGAGTGGGCCCGCAGTACCTCATTCTGGGGCCGGGAGGGACGGAAGGCTACGTCCTGAATTCCGATGGCACGATGAACAGCTTTGGCATCAACATCGGCACTTCTGCCAGCCCAGGCCTGGAGAACAAGGACATCAACACCACGACGCTGCTGACAGGCGCAGCACCCAACAGTGTCTTTCCGTACGGCGGCGGGACCAACATCTACGTGACCGAGCCCGGTCGCAGCACACCCTCTGTGGCCGTTCTGTCGGCGGCAGGCTCCGGTGTTGTGCCGTCGGTGAAGCAGGAGCTTCCTGTTGGCGCGGGACCGGTGTTCATCGTCGGCCAGCCGAACGCTCCGCGCATCTATGCCATCAGCCAGGCCGCCAACCAGGTGTCCGCCATCCAGCCGCTGAGCAACACCATCTCCAACACTATTACCGTCGGCAGCAATCCGGTGTATGGCGTGATGTCGCAAGACACCAATCGCGCCTTCATCATGAATGAGGGCGACGGAACGGTGAGCGTCATCAACACGCAGACCAATTATCTCGACGCGACCCATCCCACGCTGCAGGTGGGCAAGGGGCCGGTCTGGGCGGACATGTATAACGCGGGCAATATGCTGGTGACCGCCAACTCGCTCTCGGACTCGGTCAGCATTATCAGCGTGCCCTTGTGCAACAACACGGCGCAGCAGAACAATCCAACCTGCGACCCGAACAATCCGCAGGACGCGACGACTTTTGGTCAAATCCTGGGAACTGTTCCGGTTGGCCACAATCCGGTGATGGTGACGGTTCTGCAAGACGGAACGCGCGCCTACGTCGCCAACCAGGCGGATGGCACGGTCAGCGTGGTGAATCTGTCAACGAACACGGTCACCAAGACGATCCCCGTGAACGGCCACCCGACTTTTGTGCAGGCGACCACGGGAACGCCCACGGGCAAGGTGTATGTGACTTCGCCAGACAGCACGCTCATGACCATCATCTCCACCGAGAGCGACACCGTCACGGCCACGGTTCCGTTGCAGGGAACCGGCGTGCAGGTTCGTGTGACCCAGCCGTAGTCTGGAAGTGCTGGAAGGAAAATACCGGATGCCCTATCCTCGACGCGGCTGGATCGCGCGGGATGGGGCATTCTGCTTTGATGGGGCATTCCGGTTTATAGACGAAAAGCATCTGCCTTCAAGTCCGGCTTGTTCATCGTACGGACGTCCGCTGCGGCGTACGGCTCCCATGGCCTGCGGCAAGTGAACCGCGAGGAGGGAGATCCCAAGGGATTGCGGTGGCTTCGGCCCTAGTTGCCACTCATGATGATCGGCAGTGTGGGGGTCTGCGACCCGCCCTGATCTTCGATGGTCACGCCGAACGCCTTGGCCTCGACGTCCTGTGGCAGATCCGGCATCAGGATGGTGGCGTTGCCCTTGGCGTCCGGCTGGAAGGTGCCTGCTGGAATCGGGTCGTGGCCATTGGCCGGGATCAGCCACAATTCATAGGTCTTGTACGGCGGCAGAGTTTCCATGTTGCTGGCCATGAAGAGCAGCGCGCCTTTCTGCGGCAGGTAGGTTGCCCTGCCGATGGGGGCTGGCGCGGCTCCGCCTCTGGTGAGTGAAACCCGCTTGGCGGACTGGTCGTTCAAGAGGTCCATCACCTGTTGCGCGCGGTCGGCCTGGGCCGAGAGACGGATGATCTGCCCGTTCTGCAGATCCAGGGCTCTTCGCATGGAGTCGTGCTGACTGTTCTCCCGCACGATCACCAGCAGCATGGCGGCCGCTGCCGCCCAGCCAAGCCAGGGAGCGATGGTGCGGATGGCACCGTTCTTGCGGGGACCTGCGGAATCCTCTTCGAGCCCCAGGCCGCCAAACGTAGGGACAGCCTGCTGCGCATCAGCCTGCGGCGCTGGGCGGATTGCGACCACTTTTCTTTCGCGTGCCACCTGCTTCATCAGCCGCTCCCGCGCGAATGCAGGCGGGGAGTGCAAATCCGCTGTCAGGGCCATCAGAGCCAGGTCGCCGGTGGTCGAGGCCAGCGCGCTGCGGCACTCGGCACACCCGAGAAGGTGGTGATGCAGTTCGGTGTGGTCCCTGGAGTCCAGCAGTTGCATGGCGTACAAGGAGAGGTCTTCGGGCGAGATGTGGCCGGTTGTCATGCCTGCAGCGCCTTTCTGAGGCCGAGAAGAGCGCTGCGGATCCGGGTTTTCACGGTTCCCAGCGGGTCTCCTGTCATCTCCGAGATTTCCGCATGGGTCAGGCCATCGAAGAAGGCCATCTCCAGGGTCTTGCGCTGCTCTGCGGGGAGGGAGTGGAGCACACTCCGGGTCTTCTCCATCATCAGGTTCCGTTCGGCGTCGTCGGACAGGTTGCAGGGAGCGGCGAGAATCACATCGTCCACGGAGTCCGTAGGCCGCTTGCGGCGCAATGCGTCAATGGAGCGATTGCGCGCAACCACGGCCAGCCACCCGGCGAGGCTTCCCCGCGACGAGACGAACGATGCGGGGTTGCGCCAAATCTGCATGAAAGTCTCCTGCAAGATGTCTTCAGCCGAGGCCGGGTCGCGCAGCACGCGCAGAGCCACGGAGTACACGATCTTCGAATAGCGGTCGTAGAGCGTCGCCATCGCAGTCTCATCGCCCGTCTGCAGCCGCGACAGAAGATCCGCATCCTCTTTGTAGGGAGGCTCCGTCATCGTCAGCAGTCTGGTATCGCTACTCATAAGAACGCACCTGCGGCGCTTCTGGATTGCACAGATTTCCCCTCGCGCGCTTTTCTGCTTTCTTGCAAGCGGCGCACTTCCGGGCACCGATGCAAATCAGACGATTCGTCATTTTACGGCATCCCGCGGCGGGAGGCTAAGATTGTGTTGGCCGTACGCTCTCTCCTGCCGCTGCGTCGTGGCGGGGATGAATTTCATGGAGTCATGAAGCGGCGCGCAATCAGCACAGAAGGAGCGCGGGATCTTGAAGGTCAGGCTAGACAAATTGCTGGTGGAACGGGGACTTGCTGCGTCCCGCGAGAGGGCGCAGGCGCTGGTGCTGGCCGGTCGCGTGCTGGTGCGCGAGCAGAAGGTGGAGAAGGCTGGAACTTCAGTGGACGAGGCGGTGGAGATTCGGCTGCTGGGCGAGGACATGCGCTACGTCAGCCGGGGGGGCCTGAAGCTGGAGCGCGCCCTGGAGCACTGGGCGATCGACCCAACCGGCAGGAACTGCGTGGACATTGGAACCTCCACCGGGGGCTTCTCCGATTGCCTGTTGCAGCGCGGAGCTGCCAGGGTGCTGTGTGTGGACACCGGGTACGGCCAGATCGCGCAGAAGCTGCGCGACGACCCTCGCATCACGCTGATGGAGCGCACCAACGCACGGCTGCTTGCGCCGACGGCTTTCGCGGGGTTCGCCGCAGGGCAGGGGATTGGCCTGCTGGCGATGGACGTCTCGTTCATCTCGGCGACGCTGGTGCTGCCGGCGGTGGTTGCGGCGATTCGCGCCTGCGGGCATGGTTTTGACGCGGTTGTGCTGGTGAAGCCGCAGTTCGAGGCGGGGCGGGAGAACATCGGCAAGGGCGGGATTGTCCGCGACCCGGAGGCTCAGGCGATGGCCGTGGAGAGGGTTGCCGGGGCCGTCAAGCTGCTGGGAGGAGCGGAGATCGATGTGATCGATTCTCCGATTCTGGGCATGGAAGGCAATCGCGAGTTTCTGCTGCATGCTTTGTTCCATTGACGACAGTCCCAGTGAGTTGCAGTTTCCATCGAGTTGCAGGTTTCATTGAGTACACTAGAACCCACATGCGCGCCATCGCCATCATCAGCAAGCCTCAGCGCCCCGACCTTGCAACGCTTTTGCCAGAGCTGGTTCTGTGGCTGCGGGGGCGCGGGTATGAGCCGGTTCTAGACCCGGTGAGCGGCAGCTACGTGGGCACGGCGCAGGTGGTGGAGCGCTCTGCGATGCCGCAGTCGAATCCGGAGCTGGTGATCGTGCTCGGTGGCGACGGAACCCTGCTGGCGGCGGCGCGCGCCTTTGCCAAGACGAGCATTCCAATCATGAGCGTGAACCTGGGATCGCTCGGATTTCTGACCGAGGTGAGGCTCGCCGACCTTTACACCACGCTGGAGGGCTGGTGCAAGGGGTGTTGCGCGATCGACGTCCGGGCCATGATCCACGCGGAGCTGTGGCGCGACGATGCCATGAACAGCGAGTACGAGGCGTTGAACGATGTGGTTTTGTCCAAAGGCGCGATCGCGCGCATGGGCGAGTTCTCCATCCGTCTGGGCAAGCAACTGGTGGCGTCGTTTCGCGCCGATGGCGTGATTGTGGCGACGCCGACGGGTTCGACGGCGTACACTCTTGCGGCCAACGGCCCCATCCTGGCGCCCAACGTGGATGCGATGGTGGTGACGCCGATTTGTCCTCACCTGCTCACGTTGCGTCCCATCGTTGTGCAGGGCGGAGCGCACCTCTCCATCAAGGTGGAGGGCATTCCAGACCAGACCTACCTGACGGTGGATGGGCAGGAGGCGGTGCCGCTGCAACTGGGAGACGAGGTGCGCTGCCGCAAGTCCGAGCACAGTGTTCGCCTGATCCGCCTGGGCGACAATGGATTTTTTGATGTGTTGCGCTCGAAGCTGAAATGGGGCGAGCGGTAGCTGCGCATTCCGGGACTGGTCGGCCAATTCGGTGGGAAATCCACCATCACTGTATGCTCAGACTGTATGGACTACGAAATCAGCCCGATCGAGTTTGCCACCAAATTGCGCCAGTCGCAGGGTTCCTCTGACCTGAACTACAAGGAGAAGCCTGTGCTGCTGGACGTTCGCGAGGCGTGGGAATACCAGACGGCGCACGTCGAGGGCAGCATCCTGATCCCGATGGGCGAGATACCGTCGCGCGCCAACACGGAACTGGATCCGGATGCGCACATCGTTGTGATGTGCCACCACGGGGTGCGCTCGATGAACGTCGCGGTATGGCTGCGCAACCAGGGCTATGACCGCGCGCAGTCTCTGGCTGGCGGCATTGAGGAGTGGTCGCGCACGGTGGATTCAGGCGTGCCACGGTATTAGCAGCGTTGTTTGCCAGCCGTCCCCTGTGATGCTTAGCCGCTGCACGAGCCGCTTGCAGGAAGCCGCTGTAATCGTCATCCTGACCCGCTGTAGCTGTCATCAGCGCAGGGAAGACCTCGCGGTTTGATCGCACGGGATACCCATAGGAACAGGCAACAGCAGCCGCAATGGCAACCGCGAGATCCTTCGCTGCGCTCAGGATGACTCAGGATGGTAGCCGCTGGGGCTTACAAAACGATAGCTGCTTCGCTTAGGATGGCAAGCGGAAACAACGACCACGCGCAATGAGGAGAAAAGAAAATGCAGAGCCGCATCACCGGCACGACGATGCCTGTCCTTGAGCTGCTGCTCGATCCCAATGAGTCCGTCTTTTCCGAGGCGGGCGAGCTTTCCTGGATGAGCGCTCCCATCCAGTTGACCACGCACACGCAGATGGGCGGCGGCGGCGGCCTGTTCGGCGTGCTGAGGCGCGTCGCCGGCGGCGGGACGCTCTTCATGACGGAGTACCGCGCGGTTGGCGCTGTTGGCGAGATAGCCTTTGCCACCAAGGTCCCCGGCCATATTCTGCCCATCGAGATCGGGCCTGGGCACGAGTACATGGTGCACAGGCATGGCTTTCTGTGCGCGACTCCGCAGGTGCAGATCGGCGTTGGCTTTCAGCAGTCGCTCGGAGCGGGCATCTTCGGGGGTGACGGCTTCCTGCTGCAGAAGGTCAGTGGCCAGGGAACGGCGTGGCTGGAGCTGAGCGGGGAAGTGGTGGTGCGCGATCTGGCTCCGGGAGAGACGCTGCGGGTGCATCCTGGCCATGTGGGAGCTTTCCAGTCTTCCGTGGCGTTCCAGATCGCCCGCATTCCGGGGATCAAGAACATGATTTTCGGCGGCGACGGCCTGTTCCTTGCCGCGCTGACCGGGCCTGGCCGCATCTGGCTCCAGACTCTGCCCATCTCCAAGCTGGCCCAGCAGGTGATGGAGTACATGCCGTCGCAGCCAAGGGAAGCTGCGCAGGGCGGGGTTGTCGGCGGGATTGTTGGATCCATTCTGGACAATATGCGGTAGTTTGGATGGGTCGGCGCGGGGAAGGAATCTGTGAGCTGCTGCGAGACGTGGGCAGATCTATCAGAGCCATTCGTCGAGGGACGAACCACAAAGGGGCATGTCTGTGAGGGTTTGTCCGTCGAGGGATTGTCCGGCTGAAGGACATTTCCTCGTGGCCAGAGTCTTATACGGCATCGCCTGCCATAATTGATTTCGGTACCGGTACGATGAATTTCCGCTGGAGGAAAAATGAACCGATTTGACGTGAGCGTCTCAATGCGTTCGGCGCTGCTTCTGGGTTTGGCAGCATGCGTGATCGGGGCATTCGGGATCTGCTCCCCGATGGCCATTGCTCAGGGAACCAGCACCGAGACCATTGTGACGGTGAAGGCGAAGCCCAAGGAGATCGCACCTCCGGTGCCGCAGTCTGCCATCGAGGTAAAGGTGGACAACAAGCCGGTGACGCTGACCGGATGGGGTTCTGTGATGGGGCCGGGCCGGGGTATCCAGCTCGTGTTTCTGATGGACGGTCAATTGCGGATGGCGGTTGGCAAGGAGTTGCAGGACATCATCAACTTCTTCATGCAACTGCCGCCGTCGGTCGAGTTATCGGTGGGGTACATGGAGAACGGACAGGTGAGTATTCTGCAGGGCTTCACCGCGGATCATGCTCTGGCTGCCAAGGCGATGCAGTTGCCCTATGGCCGCGCCGCGATGAACGGCAGTCCTTACTTCTGCTTGTCCGAGCTGGCCAAGAACTGGCCTTCGCATGATCCGAGCAAGATGCGGGCTGTCTTCATGGTGACTGATGGCGTCGACCGCTACTATGGCGCGCAGAGCATGGATATGGACGACCCGTATGTGCAGGCGGCGATCAAGGACGCGCAAGTCGCCGGCATCTCTGTTTCGTCGATGTATTACCGCGATGCTGGCTTGGTTGACCTCACGCAGTCGGCCACGATCAGCGGCCAGGGCCTGCTGCAGCAGGTGTCGCAGGCAACCGACGGGGAGGCTTATTACGAGGGAGATCGCAGTCCCATCTCGATGACGCCCTATCTCGACAGGTACAAGGCGCGGCTCAACAATGAGTATGTGGCCACCTTCATGGCTCCGGGCACAGGTCTGCAGCCGATCAAGATCGAATCGAAGGTGAAAGGGATCAAAGTGACCTCTGCGGACCACGTGCAAGTGGGCAACATGCTGTCTCGCTCAGACGGCAAGTAGGCCGGATGCGGTAGTGCAGCCAACGGGCCGCCGGATGTGGTAAAACTATTTCCCGATTGGAAAAATTGATTGTCGGGCCATGAGGAGCCAGAGTTGCGGCTTCTCATGAGACTGGCTGGGAGATGCGCGTGCGGGGATTCTCAGAGAAATGGCCCAAGGTGATGGTTGCCTGCGGCCTGATGATTGCATTGAGCGTGGGGCCGGTGCTGGCCGAAGGCGGCGGCAAGCCCGCCGACCAGACGCCACCTGCGCCAACGGCAGCGCAGCAGGTCATCATCGACCGCGACAACGGTCGCCACTTTGGCGACAGTCCTGCGGACGGCGGCCCGATGGCGAAGCTCTCGCCTGCGCTCCGCGTGAACGATGTGGACAAGGCTGTACGGAAGGTGGCGGACTGGGAATTGTCTCGCTCGCAGCCCTACTTTGACAGCATTTGGACCTGGAGCGCGCTTTACGTCGGTTTTCTGGCGGCAACCCGCGCCACGGGAGATCCGCAGTATCGCGACGCGGTGCAGGCCTACGCTGTCAGCAAGGATTGGCAGTTGCGCGCGCAGGCTCCGGGGCACCTGCCGAATGCGGACGACCAGAGCCTCGGCCAGGCCTACATCGGCCTCTACGAGCTTGACCATGACCAGAAGCGCATCGCTGCGACCCGCACCGCGCTCGATGCTCTGGTGGCAAACCCGGATGCGGGTGTTGTGCCCGGCAAGTTCATCCCATGGTGGTGGTGCGATGCCCTGTTCATGGCGCCCCCGTTGTGGACGCGCATGACAGCCGCGACCGGCGACAACAAATACCTGTTCTACATGCATCGAGAGTGGTGGAAGACCAGCGATATGCTCTACAGCGCCACCGACCACCTTTACGCGCGCGATGCGACGTATCTGGACAAGACCGAGGCCAACGGCCAGAAGATGTACTGGTCGCGCGGCAATGGGTGGGTGATGGCCGGACTGGTGCGTGTGCTGCAGTCCATGCCAATGGACGACCCAATGCGCCCGAAGTATCTGACGCAGTTCAAGGAGATGTCCGAGAAGATCGCGTCGCTGCAGGGCAAGGATGGCCTGTGGCGCGCCGGTTTGCTGGATCCGCAGACCTACGTGCTGCCCGAGAACTCCGGATCGGCTTTCTTTGTCTACGCGATGGCGTGGGGCGTGAATGAGGGCGTTCTCGACAAGTCGTACCGCAAGGTGGTCGCGAAGGGATGGGCTGGTTTGCTCTCGCATGTTTACGCGGATGGGCGTCTCGGCTGCATTCAGCAGACTGGCGCGGAGCCCGCGTTCTTCAGGCCGACAGCGAGCTACAACTACGGCATCGGAGCGTTTCTGCTGGCTGGCGAGCAAGTGGAGAAGCTGGCAAAGGGGAAGAAGTGAGCAAGCGGACTGCGGCAGCGGCAGTGGTGTGCGGTGTGCTGGCAGCGGGCAGCGCATTCGCGCAGGCTTCGTCGGGTACTAGCTGGGATTACACCTGCGGCAAGGCCAAGGGCGCAACGGCGCTGGCTCCGACGAGTGTTTACGTGACGGGCGCGAGCTTCGGCTTCGATCTGCAGACGGTGCCCAGCGTGGCCAAAGGAGTGTGCTCCAGCGACAAGGCGTTCTTCTTTTCGCAGACGGTTCCAGAGGGCAACTACCGCGTGGAACTGGTGCTTGGCGGCGGAGCGGCCGCAGTGACGACGGTGAAGGCTGAGGCGCGCAGGCTGATGCTGGAGGCCATTGCGACACCGAAGGGAAAGACGGAGACGCGCGTCTTCATCGTGAACATCCGCACGCCTGAGATTGGTGGAGACAAAGTCGGCGCGGATAAGAAGGTCAGGCTGAAGCCGCGCGAGATTGGGAACCTCGACTGGGACAACAAGCTGACGCTGGAGTTCAACGGAACCAACCCGAGCGTGAAGTCGATCTCCATCAAGAAGGTGGAAGACGTTCCGACGGTGTACCTTGCGGGCGACTCGACGATGGTGGACCAGGACAAGGAGCCGTGGGCCTCGTGGGGGCAGATGCTGCCGCGCTTTTTTAACACCCGGCCGGGTGGGCCTCTGGTTTCCATCGCCAACAATGCGGAGTCCGGCGAGACGATCGCCAGCTTCCAGGGGGAGAACCGTTTCGCCAAGATTTTCAGCACCATCAAGAGCGGCGACTATCTGTTCATCCAGTTCGCGCACAACGACCAGAAGCCGGGCAGGGGATTCGTTCCGATTCCGCAGTACAAAGCCCTGATGACCAAGTATGTGGAGGACGCGAAGAGGCTCGGCGCGCATCCCGTGCTGGTGACGGCGATGAACCGTCGCGCGTTTGACGACCAGGGCAAGATACAGATGACGCTGGGCGACTATCCGCAGGCGACGCGCGATGTTGCGAAGGCCGAGGATGTTCCTCTCATCGACCTGAACGCGATGAGCAAGACGCTGTTTGAAGCGATGGGTCCGGAGGGGACGCTGAAGGCGTTCGTCCACTATCCGGCGAACACGTTCCCGGGACAGACGGAGGCGCTCGCGGACAACACGCACTTCAATTCCTACGGAGCCTATGAGCTTGCGAAGTGCATCGTTCTTGGCATCCAGCAGGACAAGCTGCCGCTGGCGCAGGATCTGGCGAAGAGCGTTGGGACGTTCGATCCAGCGCACCCGGACAACGCGGCAACGTGGAGCCTGCCAGCAAGCCCGATGGTCTCAACCGCAACGCCGTATGGGCGGTGATGGTTAGCTGTCCATCCGCCTGATGCTGTTGAAACGAATTGTTCCCACCCGCGTAGAATCGCTGTGTATGGATTTCCTTGAAGCTCCTGAACCCCTCGGAAAAGCTCCTCTTGCGTATGAGAACGCCGCATTCCTGAGCTCTCCCGATGGGCGCATCATGCGCATCCTCTCGGAGTATGCTGAGCCGCTGGCGCGCTTCCGCCGCGAACGCGTCCAGGATACGATCGTCTTCTTCGGATCGGCGCGGTTCCATGCGCTCGATGTGGCGTGCAGCCATCTCGAACTTCTGGAGAACACCGGCTCCTCCAAGGCTGCGCCGGAGCAGGAGCAACCGAAAGCCGCGCCGGATGCGACGCCCTTGCAGCGCAGCCGGGCAGAGGCGGCGGTGGAGATGGCGCACTACTACGAGGCCGCGCGGAAGCTGGCCTACATGCTCACCAAGTGGTCCATGGGACTGTCGTCTCAACCAGACGCCGAAGCTGCGGCGCAGCGCGATGGGCGCGGTGGCCACAGGCACCGCTTTGTGGTCACCTCCGGCGGAGGTCCGGGCATCATGGAGGCGGCGAACCGCGGCGCGCACGAGGCTGGCGGCAAGACCATCGGCCTCAACATCAGCCTTCCTTTC
>JAJZHR010000459.1 GCA_021810815.1 Acidobacteriota bacterium
TGGGCTGTGAACTGCGGCTGCGCCCACGGTGCGCTTGCGATGACCACGCCGGGGGACACGACCATGGCCACGTTCGACGAGGTGCAGAGGATTATGAAGGGTGGCGGGGCGCGCGTGCAGAGGTAGGTTGCGCGCGCTGAT
Source organism: Acidobacteriota bacterium (assembly GCA_021810815.1). Classification (GTDB taxonomy): domain Bacteria; phylum Acidobacteriota; class Terriglobia; order Terriglobales; family Acidobacteriaceae; genus JAJZHR01. The sequence goes on from JAJZHR010000459.1 coordinate 142, forward strand.
TGCGTCCGGTGAGTTCTGCGGGGCGAGTACAGTTTTGGCTGGCTGATCGTTTGCGGTCCATCGCAAAGGATGGGAGGAGAGTTCGGCTCCTACTCTTCGCCAAAAGCTCGGCTCCTATCCTTCGCCAAAGGCGGCGAAGGGTGGGGCATCCCGTACGAGCAGAGATGGAGCGCGACTCGCTGTGTTGAAGACGGCAACTGAGAAGGCGGTATCAAGGAGACGCATGAGCAGAGAGACAGTGATGCAGCAGATGAAGGAGATCGGCCTGGTGCCGGTTTTGCGGGCCAGCTCCGTGCAGGAGGCCATCACCATTGCCAACGCCATCGCCGACGGCGGCGTTCCGGTGCTGGAGATCACGATGACCGTCCCTGGAGCGATCCAGGTGATGGAGAAGCTGGCGGAGCAGGCCGGTGGCAAGCTGCTGATCGGGGCGGGAACGGTGCTCGACCCGGAGACGGCGCGCGCCTGCATCCTGGCCGGGGCGCAGTTCATTGTCAGCCCCGCGCTGAACGTGAAGACGATTGAGATGTGCCGCCGGTACAGCGTTCCGATCATTCCCGGCGCTCTGACGCCGACGGAGGTCGTCACGGCATGGCAGGCTGGAGCTGACGTGGTGAAGGTGTTCCCATGCAGCGCCATGGGCGGGGCTTCGTACCTGAAGGCGCTGAAGGCACCTCTGCCGCAGGTGGAACTGATTCCAACGGGCGGCGTCTCGCTGGCAACGGCGGCGACGTTCCTTGAGGCGGGGGCTTTCGCGCTTGGGGTTGGCGGGGATCTGGTGGACAACAAGGCCGTCGCTCAGGGGCATCCTGAAGTGATTACGGAGAATGCGAAGAAGTATCTGGCCATTGTGAAGGAGTTCCGGGCGAAGGCGAAGGGGTAGGCTGCATGCCGCCCCTGCGGCGATGAGGCTGACGCGAGGACGGTGCACTCGGAATTGAGCGCCCGGACTTGCGACTCCGTTTACGATAGGACTACAAGGCCGTTGCAGGTAGAAAGCGGCGTGAGTGGAGCGGCAAAGACCCAATGGAAGAGTTTAGAAGGCTGACGCGGCTGCCGGCGTATGTGTTCAACATCACCAGCGAGCTGAAGGCGGCGGCGCGCAGGCGCGGCGAAGACATTATCGACTTCGGCATGGGCAACCCCGACGGAGCGACACCGAAGCACATCGTGGACAAGCTGATTGAGGCGGTGCAGAGAACGGCGACGCATCGCTACTCCCTGTCGCGCGGCATTCCGCGGCTGCGCAAGGCGATCTGCGACTGGTACAAGACGCGCTACGACGTGGATCTGGATCCGGAGACGGAGGCCATTGTCACCATCGGATCGAAAGAGGGCATTGCCCACCTGTGCCTCGCTGTGCTGGATGATGAGGACACGGTGGCGGTGCCGAACCCGAGCTACCCGATTCATATTTTCGGGCCGGTGATCGCCGGGTCGCGCATCCAGAGCATACCCATGCAGCAGGGCGCAGATGACCTGCTGGCGCAGCTGGAGTATGACTTGCCGAGGATGTCTCCGCGGCCGAAGCTGCTGATTCTGAATTTTCCGGCGAACCCGACGACGCAGTGCGTGGATCTGCCGTTCTTTGAGCGCGTGGTGGCGTTGTGCCGCGAGCTGGGGATCTACCTGATCCACGACCTGGCGTACGCGGATATGGTGTTCGACGGATATCGCGCGCCGAGCGTTCTGCAGGTTCCGGGAGCGAAGGATGTGGCGGTGGAGTTCTTCACGCTTTCGAAGAGCTACAACATGCCGGGATGGCGGGTGGGCTTCATGGTGGGCAATCCCAAGCTGGTGGCTGCGCTGGGACGCATCAAGAGCTACTTCGACTATGGCACGTTCACGCCGATTCAAGTGGCTTCCATCACGGCGCTGGAAGGTCCGCAGGAGTGCGTGGCTGAGATTCGCGACAACTACAAGGCGCGGCGCGACGTGCTGGTGCCGGGCTTGAACAAGCTGGGATGGCCAGTGGAGCTGCCGAAGGCGACGATGTTTGTGTGGGCGCAGATTCCGGAACAGTTCCGGCATCTGGGGTCGGTGGAGTTCTCCAAGAAACTGCTGCTCGACGCGAAGACCGCTGTGAGCCCTGGCGTTGGATTCGGGGACCACGGCGACGGATATGTGCGCTTCTCGCTGATTGAGAATGAGGAGCGGACGCGGCAGGCACTGCGCGGGATCAGGCAGATGTTCAAGGCTGGCTGAGAACCGGCGGCTGCCGCAGGCTCGGGTAGCTGCGGTGAAATCCCACCCATGCCGCAAAGACCACGGCGCGGCATGGATGGGGCACCCAGGTTTTGTGGCTGATGGGCACTCGGATACTCGGCACCCGGATTGCGGGTGGGATGGATTTTTGGCGGGAATGACGATCTCATCTTCAAGCGAGGACATGCGGGGGCTGTTGCTGCGGGCGTTCGGCTTCGCCTCGTTCCGCGCCAACCAGGAGGCGGTGTGCCGGGCTGCGATCGATGGTCGCGATGCTCTGCTGGTGATGCCGACGGGAGCGGGCAAGTCGCTGTGCTACCAACTTCCTGCGATTGCGCGGGAGGGGACGACGCTGGTCATCAGCCCGCTGATTGCGCTGATGGAGGACCAGGCTTCGAAGCTAGAGGCGCTGGGGTTCGCCGTGGCGCGCATTCATTCGGGCATGGATCGGGCTGCTTCGCGCGAGGCCTGTGTAGCCTACCTGAACGGGTCGCTGCAATTCCTGTTCATCGCTCCGGAGAGATTCCGC
>JAJZHR010000460.1 GCA_021810815.1 Acidobacteriota bacterium
GTTCGCCTTCCACCCCTCCGGAAGGTCAGAGGGCGGCGGATCTGCGGCGGGAATCTCACGAATCTCGGCGTGGGTATTGCCAATCACAGGCTCTGGCTTATCCCCTTCCGTCATTGCGAGATCGTGCGCCACAGTCGGAGAAAAATCCACTCGTCCCAGGTGTCCGCTCGGATCCAGAAGGCTCAGTTCGTACGTGATCTCGCGAATCCCGAACTGCAGTTCTTTCGTGTCGGAGACCTGTCCGCCCGTCGTCACCGTCAGCTTCAGGTGATACAGGTTCGCCGGGCCGTAGCCGTTCGGCCACCACAGTCGCGGATGCCGCACGCCAAGCTGCGCGAACTCCGCCGGCGTCAGATTCACGGTGTTTTCGCCCGGCTTCAGATTCACATCCTCCGTCACGCTCACGCCTTCAAACTGCGCGGTCAGCCTCCCTCGCACTGGCGCGCCATCTGCATTCTTCAGAGGAACCGTAATGTCCACGTTCGCCCTCGAAGTATCCGGCAGCGGCAGCGTCGTCACAACCTGCGGATCGCCGATCTTCACCTCCCCTGTCGCCCGCAGGACCACCGGCTGCCATATCCCGGTATCCCGATCGCGAATCCCCGGAATCCAGTCCCATCCCTCCGTCGCCACAAACGTGGGCCCATCCAGGCACATCATCCCGCCGTTCCCTCCCGGCCCCCCCTTGATCGACTGCTCCTGCGGAATTCCAGGATGCGGCGGCGGCGACACCCGCACTGCCAGCACATTCATCTTCCCCGGCCGCAGGATGCCGGTCACATCGAACACACCGCGGATAAAAGCTCCCGTGATCGTTCCCAACCGCTGCCCGTTCAGCCACGCCTCAGCCTTGTAGTTGATGCCCTCGAACGTTAACGTCATCCGCTTGCCCTGCGCCGCCTCCGGCCCGCGAAACACCGTTCGGTACCAGTAGTCCTGCTTGTTCAACCCCTCCGGGATCGCGAGATTGTTCAGACCGTAGTACGGATTCGGATACACCCCCCGATCCACCAGCGTCGTCAGCACCGTCCCCGGCACCACGGCCGCATACCAACCCTTCGTCCTGAAATCCAGCCCCGAAATCTGCGCTCCGCTCATCTCTGGCCCGCCTGCCTCAACTTTCGGCGCAGCCTGCATCTCCCAGCCTCCGTCAAGCCGCCATACCTCTGTACCCACGGTCGCGATCGTCGGCTCTGCCGGCGCTGGAATCTCCTTCGGCTGCTGGAGCGGCGCGCGGCTGTGCGGCATCTCCTCGGGGCTTTGCGGGGCGCGATACCCGGCCTGCCCGCGCGTCTGCACCGGCCACGGCTTCGACCCCGCCTCGTAGACCTGCACCGTGAAATCCGGCTGCGTCGCCGCCAGTGCCCGGATGGCTTGAGCGCCCAGCGCCTCACGCAGTATCTCAAAGCCGTAAATCTTGCCCCCGAAGTGCTGGAAGCCCGACTCACCCACAAGCGCCTCGCCAGCCTCGTATGCCGGACGCGGCGCTGGCGCAATCTCGACCGTGGGACTTACGCTGCCCAGCAGCAATCCACCCGTCTGGCCCGGCTCCAGCGAGCCCTCCGCCGCCACCTGCCTTTCATCGACGTACAACCGAAATTCCTTCCCATCAAAAGTACCCGCCAGCAGATGCCATCTCCCCGGCAAGATCGACACCGCGCCCTCCAGCGTGTTTCCCTGGCCGAGGTAGAGCATCGCCTTCCCCGGCGCTAACGCCAGATAGCGCGGATACTCCTCGTCCGGCGCCCCCATCCCCGCCACCAGTTCCATCTTGCTGGCCGCATCCGTCGTGTTTACCCATGCCAGCAGCGTCCAGGGAGCGTCGGCCTGTAAAAGCGTGTCGCCGCCCGCCATGCTGAAGTGCAGCCCGTCGCCGCTCGTCAGGATCGCAGCGTTCCACGGTCCATAAACCTGGGGAGGCCCGTCGGTCGAAGTGACCTCCTGTGCGTGCCCTGCCGTCGCAGCCGCCACGAAGAAGCAAAAGGATAGTGCGACAAGCCGGTAGATCCACGAACAGCGAATTCGTCTCTCCAGGGGATGCAGATCCGCTCTCCTCAACACGTCACCTCCGATATGACATCCGAAACGGCCAGTTCGTTACCTTCTCGCGCGCTCACCATGTGCCTCACACTCAGTACAGACCCGACTTAGGTGGCTTTCCATCAGGCCCCCCTTGAACCGCACATCCGTTAGCGATGATAAGGTTACCATTCCCATCATCTCGGGGATCCTGCCTATGCATGCGAGCATCAAAATACCCAGGAGCGGCATGCCCAAGCACCGTCGCTTTCCAAGTTTCGCGAGCTGTATCGAAGTGACACGCGCGTCTCGAATAGCAAAATAGTTCAACAAGGTTGAAGTCTGCCGATTGGCGCGCAGATTTGTCTCACTGATCCTTCTTTCGCTGCACGCAGGGCGGGCCACAAAAGTGACGATAACGAACTGCATCCTCCGGGCATCTGCTGAAAAGAGTTCACCTCTCACCGGCAATGATGCGGAGATCTAATCCAACATCGGCATCTGCTCAGGAAGCGTTTCGGGGTTGATGACAATGCTGGTGAAATTGTCACTCGCTGATTTCGCAAATCTGGCTTTGCAGCCACAGGAGCCGCGAAGAATCAGTTCCACGGGAAGTACCACGCGGTTGCGGGTCTCCGCAACATCAGCGCCCGAAATCCGCTTGAACAGCAGATTGGCCGCGAGTTCACCAATTTGATACACGGGCTGACGAATCACTGTAATCGAAGGATGCGCCACGTCGGCCATCTCAATATCATCAAAACCTGCCACGGCGACTCTGCGCGGAATTGCTACGCGCTCCGCATACAGGGTGTGCAGCAAGTAACGCATCGTCAGGTTGTTACTTGCAAAAA
>JAJZHR010000461.1 GCA_021810815.1 Acidobacteriota bacterium
CGCCACATGCCCGGCAGTAAAGCCGCGCGTGGCGCCGCTGAAGCGGCCATCCGTGAGCAGCGCCACGGTGGAGCTCAATTCCGGAACGCCGCTGATGGCGGCAGTGACCTGCAACATCTCGCGCATGCCGGGGCCGCCCTTCGGTCCCTCATATCGAATCACAAGAACATCGCCAGGCTTAATCTGGCCCGTCTGCACCGCAGCAAAGCAGTCCTCTTCGCAGTCAAAGACGCGCGCAGGGCCGCGATGCTCGTAGCGATTGGCGGCTGCAATCTTCATCACGCAGCCTTCCGGCGCAAGATTGCCCTTGAGAATTACCAGACCGCCATTCGGCTTGATGGGCTGGTCGAAGGTGTGGATCACGATCTGGCCGGGAGTCTCCTGCGCCTGCGCTGCTTCTTCAGCCAGCGTCTTGCCGCTGATGGTGAGCGTAGATCCATCAGCGTGGCCTGCGTCAATCAGGCGCTTGGCCAGGAGTCGCGAACCACCCGCAGCCTGAAAGTCTGACGCCACAAATTTTCCAGCGGGCGTCAAATCGCAGATGAACGGCGTGCGTTTGCTGATCGTGTCGAAGTCGTCGATGGAAAGCGCAATGCCCATCTCATGTGCAATTGCCAGCAGGTGCAGCACGGCATTCGTTGATCCGCCACTGGCTGCAACGCTGGCAATGGCGTTCTCAATTGATTTGCGCGTGATGATCTGAGAAGGACGGCGGTTTGCGCGGACTGCATCCATCAGGATGCGGCCCGCTTCGCGCGTCGCCGCATGCTTGTCCCTGGCTGTTGCCGGAACGCCCGATAGCTGAATGGGGGAGATGCCAAGAATCTCGCCAGACATGGCCATCGTATTTGCAGTGAACTGGCCGCCGCACGCGCCGGCGCCGGGGCACGCATTGGCTTCAAGTGCTTCGAGCCCGGCGTCGTCGATGCGTCCCGCAGCATATGAGCCGATACCTTCGAAGACGTTCTGAATGGTAATGTCCACTCCATTGAGCTTGCCCGGAGCGATTGAGCCGCCGTACAGCATCATGCCGGGGATATCGAGACGGCACAGCGCCATGATGATGCCGGGCATATTTTTGTCGCAGCCACCGATTCCGACGAGGCCGTCAAACAGATTGCCCCGCGCCACCAGTTCAATGGAGTCCGCGATGACCTCGCGCGATACGAGCGACGCCTTCATGCCTTGCGTTCCCATCGTGATGCCGTCGGAGATGGTCACAGTGTTGAACTCCATCGGCGTGCCGCCCGCTTCGCGAATGCCTTCCTTCAAAGCTTCCGCCACGTCACGCAGGTGTACGTTGCAAGTGCCGATCTCTGTCCAGGTGTTCGCGATTCCAATAATGGGCTTATGCAGCTCCTCCTTTGAAAAACCCGCTCCACGCAGGTAAGAACGCGCAGCTGCCCGGCTCGGGCCCTCAGTCAATGGAATGCTCTGGCGCTTGCCCTCGATCGTCACTGTCCCTCTCTACTCTCGTGAAAAATGATGGATATGAAACTTCGCTGGCTTCGCCCTACTTCGCTTTCAGCCAGCCCGCGTGATCGTGTTCTTTTTCGTATGAGTCCAGCGCCGCTGCGTGCCGCAATGTCAAGCCGATATCGTCCAGCCCTTCCAGCAGACAGAACTTACGGAAGGGGTCCATCTCGAAGCTCGCTTTGAACCCCTTGCCATCGCTCACGGTCTGTTCTTCTAGGGAGACCGTCAGTTGATACTGCGGAGTGGACTGGGCGTTCTTCAACAGCTGGTCTACCTGTTCTTCGCTCAGGCGTGCCAGGACAATTCCATTCTTTCCTGCATTGGAAAAGAAGATGTCGGCGAATGTAGGCGCAATGACAACTCGGAAACCGAAATCGCTGAGCGCCCAGGCGGCGTGCTCGCGGCTCGACCCACAGCCGAAGTTCTTGCCTGCGATGAGAATCTGCGCGCCTTTGTAGCGCGGGTCATTGAGGACGAAGTCGGCAACAGGCGCTCCCTCGGGTGTCTGGCGCCAGTCGAAGAAGAGAAAGTCGCCGTACCCCGTGCGTTCGATACGCTTCAGAAACTGCTTGGGAATGATCTGGTCTGTGTCAACATTGGTGCGGTCAAGCGGCGCGGCGAGTGAAGTGAGTGTGCGGAATGGTTGCATCAGGCGTTAACCTCCTCGCGGGCAGCTTGTGAAGCGGGCCAGTTGCGAATGTCGACAAAGTGACCGGCGATTGCGGCCGCGGCTGCCATCTCCGGACTGACGAGGTGCGTGCGTCCTCCTCGTCCCTGGCGGCCCTCGAAGTTACGGTTGCTCGTCGAAGCGCAGCGCTCGCCCGGCGACAAGATGTCAGGATTCATTCCGAGGCACATCGAGCAGCCTGGTTCGCGCCAGTCGAATCCAGCTTCCTTGAAGATGCTGTCGAGACCTTCTCGTTCCGCCTGCGCCTTTACCAGCTGCGACCCAGGCACGACCATTGCATGCACATGCGTGGACACCTTGTGACCGGCAGCAATGTGCGCGGCCGCACGCAGATCCTCAATCCGCCCATTCGTGCAGGAGCCAATGAACACGCGGTCAATGGACACATCTTCCAGCCTGGTTCCAGCCGTCAGATTCATGTATTCGAGTGCACGCTCAAAGGACTTGCGTTCAATCTCTGAACTGGCCTTCGCTGGGTCAGGAACAGTTGCCGTGACCGGCGCCACCATGCCCGGACTTGTGCCCCAACTGACATAGGGAACAAGACTCGCCGCGTCGATGACGAGCTCGCGATCAAACTTTGCTCCGGGGTCGCTCGGCAGCTTGCTCCATTCGCGCACCGCTTCATCCCACGCCGCGCCCTGCGGGGCAAAGCGTCGGCCTTTGAGATAGGCAAAGGTTGTCTCGTCCGGCGCAATC
>JAJZHR010000462.1 GCA_021810815.1 Acidobacteriota bacterium
CGCCTGGAAGGGGTGGTCATACTCCATCAGCAGGCCGGTCGAACCGGGGCCGTCGCCCATGTAGAGTTCTGCTCCGAAATTTGCCCGCATCGGGACGAATGCGTGGAACACCAGCCAATTTCGCGCCACCCATGGCGCAAGGCAGAGCAGGCAGACGGCGGCGGAGAGCACGGCTCCGCGAAGAGCATCTGACTTGCGCGCCGCGCCCAGCAGTATCCAGATGCCGCAAACGGGAAGGAAGAGCAGCAGTGTGGAATTGGAAAGCGCAATGAGGCCCCAGAGCAGCCCGAAGACACCCCACTGACCCAGCGTTCCCTGCCCCGGCGCATGTCCCTGCTCCGGCGGCAAGGCTTCGCCAATCCCCCGCATGCGCAGCGACAGCACCAGCACAAACGCGAACAGCATCGTGGTCAGCGACATCTCCCATACCCAGCGCACGGCATACTGCATCGCAGCCGGATACAGCGCCCACAGCCACGCCGACCACAGAGCCACACTCCTGGAATAGCAGCGCGCCGCGATTTCATAGACCGCGAGCACAGTGGCGGCAGAAAAAAGAGAGTTGAGGGCGAGCAGCACCCAGGCGGATTGCAGCGTATAGACGCCGAACAGGTTGAAGACCGCCGCCATCAGCAGCGGGTAAAGCGGCGGGAGCCAGGCGGTGGGACCGGTATGCAGGATTCCGAAGTGACCGAAGGGGTCGGCGTAGCCGTAGCCGGTGACGAGGGCACGGGCGATGCGCCCCATTTCCCACCCGAACTGGAAATGGTCCTCGTAGGGCCGGATGCGGTAGGTGTGCGCCAGCGTCATGTAGATCAGGCGCACGGCAAACGCGGCCCAGAAAATCGTCAGAGGAGCGCGGAAGCGATCACACAGCGCCAGCGAGCCGTCTGAACGCGCAGCTTTCGTTTCGGCGCTGGCCCGGGGTTGAACTCTTGCTGGCATGTGTCGTTGATTCTTTCGCAAAGCTGGCCGCTTGTCACCTGTTGCCGAGGAAACCACTTGGAAAAGCTTGCGGGCCGCCTGGAGTTCGGGTATTCTGAAGGTTCGGCAGCAGTGCGTCGCATGGCGGCTTTGCGCGATTCCGTCGCGTGTTCCAGCCCCGTTCCACGCTGCGCGGAAAATTCTCACTAGCAAACGGAGTTTGTCATGGCACAGGTTTGTTCAATTTGCGGCAAAGGTCCGCAGTTCGGCAACAACATTTCGCACGCGAACAACACCACGCGCCGCCGCTGGAACGTCAACCTGCAGCCCGTGAAAGCCGTTGTCAATGGCGCTTCGAAGCGCGTCCGCGTCTGCACCGGCTGCATCAAGACCGGCAAAGTCGTCAAGACGTCGCCAAGCCTCCGCCCCGCAGCAGCAGCCCCAGCCGCATAGATAACGACTTCGCGCTGACAAAGTGCGCGCCTGGGGCGGGCGGCCTGTAGCCAAAATCAGGCGGCGGCACAGCCCGTAGCGTGGACGTGGAGCACAGTCCCTTCTATCTTCTGCAGGTAGGCGATCATCTCAAACAGGTTTCTCGCCTGCGGGTTCCCCTGCGGACTGAGCATCCGCATGAGGCTCTTTGGAGACCGCCCAAGAGCCGCTCCGAGCTTGGGAAAGCTGATGGTTCCGTTGATGTATTCGCGGAGCACCGCTTTCCCCGTGTCAACATCTCCTAACACCATGCAAGCCACAGCTTCGCTGAGGAGAGCGCGGCGGAACTCAACGCTGGATTTCAAATCGCCATGGAGCGTCTCGCTGAAGTCGCGCGTATTCGTCATTGCTTTCCAGCCTCCCTTCGGTTTCGCTTGTACTGCTGCCATAGAGATTGCGCAGCTTCAATATCCGCCTGCTGCCGCTTCTTCGTGCCCCCGCCCAGCAGAATGACCAGTCGCTCGCCATCCTTGCCGAAGTACACTCGATAGCCAGGGCCGAAGTCGAGTCGCAACTCGAAAATCCCACTCCCGGCACCTTGGCCGCAGAGAAATTGCCGCAGGATAGCCGGAGGACGGCTACTGTGATTCGGGCCCGCGTCGTCGCGTCAAGTCCTTCCCGCCACCGCGCAAAAGGCGAAACTCCCGCAGCATTGAGGAATTCGCGCAGTTCGAACATAGTCCATAGTACCACATGTGTTACCAGCAATAACTACTCATCCCCTCGCTGTTGCGGGCAAATGAAGAGATATGACGCAGAAATGCCCCTCGACCGAGGGGCATTATTTGTATCGTCCAGGATTCCGAGAAATGGCTAGCTTGCGCGCTGCTGCTGCACGCCATGCATCGACATGCGGATCATCTCAAGCTCGCCCTCGGCAAACATCTCCGGACCCGCATTGATGGCGACATGAGGCGTCGGGCAGCCCAGCGCCTCCGCAACGTCGTTCCAGACCAGCAGGGGGGACTTGATGGGCAACGTGATGAGCTTCCGCTTCGGCTCCGGAAGAGCGAAGTAGACCACCCAGATCAACATGCCAGCGGCATCTGCGACGCCTTTGATCAGGTTGAACACAGAAAAGAAGTGCGCACTGTTCACAAGCCAGGCTGACTGCACTAAATCCATTGTTGCCATCACCCCGAAGCCGAGGGAGACGCCAAAGATCCTGCTGCGATGGCTCAGGCCCAGCGGCTTGGCTGCGATGCAGAGGAACGCGAGCAGGCACAGGATCAGGATGCTCTCGCTGCGCTGGAATACGCTCACTGCGGTTCCCAAAAAGCGCAAATCGCCTACGTGGGGGGCAATAGCTGAGGCGACGGCCACCAGGATCGATATGAATGCCGCCCAGCGAAAGGCCAAGCCACCCATCCAACGCAGGCCCCTCAACGGCTCCATGGCCATCTTGAAAAGGCTCTGGATGACAAAAAAGATGATCACGCACTC
>JAJZHR010000463.1 GCA_021810815.1 Acidobacteriota bacterium
GCAATGTTGAACCGCATGACCCAGGAGCAGGCGGACAAGTTCGACGCTGTCGGCCAGGCGAAGGAGCGAACCGCGGCCAACAAGAGCACCACCGACCGCACGCACCTGAACCCGATGGGCCAGAAAATATTCGGGCGCATCGTTGCCGATACGCTGGTGCGCACCCAGGTAGAGCTCGGTCCGGATGTGATTGGAGAGCCGCAGACCGCCGCTTTAGCAGCAAAGTAAGTCCTGACTCTCAAGGTGAGCCGTACCAGAACACTCCTGCCCATCAGCAGGAGTGTTTTTTGTCCGCCCAACGCCATCGCCTGCTGACAGACCGATGATTGCAGAGGTATGCTTCCCCCTTCAGGCCATCCGATCCAATTCGCTCCGCCGGTTTGCTGTAGAGAGAGGCTCGCGCACATGCTCCACTCGCTGGTATCGCCCTTCATGGGCGAGTTTATGGGAACCATGGTGATGATTCTGCTCGGCGACGGCGTCGTAGCTGGAGTGCTCCTGAAGCGCTCGAAGGCCGAGGGCGCGGGATGGCTGACCATCACCACCGCATGGGGCGTCGCTGTCTTCGCCGGCATCGTCACCTCCACCGCATGGGGAAGCTCCGACGCTCACCTCAATCCGGCCATCACCGTAGCCGCCGCCATCATCAGCGGAGACACCCACAAGCTTGCAATCTATATCCCCGCACAAATCCTCGGTGCCATGGCCGGGGCGCTGATCGTGTGGGTGCTTTACCTGCCCCACTGGAGCCTGACCGAGGACGCCGACGCCAAGCTGGGCTGCTTCTGCACCATCCCCGCCGTGCGCAAGCTATCGGCAAATCTCGCCGCCGAGTTGATCGGTGCCTTTGTGCTCTTCCTCGTCATCTCCGCCATCCTCTCCAAGGCGCTGGCTCCCGCTGGACTTGCGCTTGGCCTCGCTCCCTTTCTGGTAGGCTTTCTCGTCTGGGGCATCGGCATGTCGCTCGGCGGCGTCACCGGATACGCCATCAATCCAGCGCGCGATTTCGGTCCGCGACTGGTGCATGCCCTGCTCCCCATCGCTGGAAAGCGCGACGCAGACTGGGGATATGCATGGGTGCCAATCCTGGGTCCGATTCTCGGAGCAGCTCTGGCCGCAACCTTCATCAGGATATTCGCTTGAACGAGAGTGGAAAGCACGAGGCGCGGGAGCTCGCTGACCCAACTTAGTCAATCCACACCCGATAGCTCATCATTGCGCCCGATAGATATAGCTGCTCGCCAGCTGCGTGAAGTCCTCCACCTGTTGCCGCTGCCACCTCTCATCGCGTCCCAGTTCCCGCGCCATCACCGCCGCCACCGTGCTTCCTGCTTCGATTGCGGCTCGCGCATTCAGGAAGAGAGAACGCGTCCTCCGCGCCAGCACATCCTCCACGGTTCGCGCCATCTCATATCTGGCGGCCCATACCACCTGCGCCTGGTGGTACGGAAGGCTCGGATGCAGAGCTCTTCCCAATGCAGGGGACGCAGCCGCAAGCGCGTCAACCATCGCCTGGTCTGCGCCGTAGGGTGAAAAGTCCTCGCCCGGGTCCGAGCGCTCCGCAGCCGTTTCACTCCATCCGTGCAATCGCATCTCCCGCGTGCCAGACGCTCTCTCCGGCAGCCCACCCGATCGAGCCGCAATATCCACCGCATCCTCTGCCATGCTCCGATAGGTCGTCCACTTACCGCCGGCGACGGAGACCAGCCCCGATGCGGACACGCTCACCTCATGCTCGCGTGAAAGCGCCGCAGTGCTTCTGGCTCCCTGCTTTCGAATCAGCGGCCTCAGCCCGGACCACATGCTCAACACGTCGCTCTCCTTCGGCCTGCTTCCGAAGCACAACTCGATGTTCCGGCTCAGGAACTCCATCTCCACAGGCAGGGCGCGAGGCTCCAGCGTGGCACCGGGAACGGGCTCATCCGTTGTCCCCACCACAACGGCTCCCTCCCATGGAATGGCAAACAGCACACGCCCGTCCGAGGTTCTGGGCACCATCAGAGCGTCCATGCCCGGCAGGAACGACTTCGGCAGCACGAAATGCGATCCCTGGCTCACGGTCAGCATCGGAGCACTCCCGGGCTCGTCGAGGCGGCGAACGTCGTCGGAGAAAACTCCCGTCGCATTGATCACGACCCTGGCCGGCAGATCGAACGCATCGCCCGTCTCTATGTCCCGCGCCACCACACCGGCGACCCTTCCATTCTGCTTCAGCAGACGCACCATCCGCGCATAGTTCAGAGCTGCGCCGCCCTTGTCCACCATCGTCTGGGCAAGAGCGATGCAGTAGCGCGCATCGTCGAACTGGCCATCGAAGTACAACACGCCGCCGGCCATTGGCAGCCTGCTGAGCGATGGCATCCGTTCGCGCACGGCCGACGCTGCCATCATGCGCGAGCGGCCAAAACTCGCCTTTCCCGCAAGAGCGTCATAGACCTTCAATCCAGCGCCGTAGAAGACCATCTCCCAAAGCGAAGCAGCGGGGATAAGGAAGCCCTGCCGCCGCACCAGGTGCGGAGCGTTGCGCAGCATCCGGCCGCGCTCTTTCAGAGCCTCCATCACCAGCGCGATGTTCCCCTGCCGCAGGTAGCGAACGCCCCCGTGGCTCAGCTTGGTGCTGCGGCTGGAAGTTGCCTTGCCGAAGTCCGCCTGCTCAATCAGAACGGTGCGGTAGCCTCGCGAAACCGCGTCCAGCGCAGCGCCAAGCCCGGTCGCTCCAGCGCCCACCACAACCACGTCCCACAAGTCCGTCCCACCTATTTGCTTCAGCGCACTTTCACGGTTCATGGCTGCGCCCTTCGGCCCAGTGCCGCGATCGATCGACGGCCTGCTTCCAGCGTGCGAGAGATCGG
>JAJZHR010000464.1 GCA_021810815.1 Acidobacteriota bacterium
GGTGCAGAACGACCGCTGGGGGATCGGCGTGGCGGTTGCGGACTATGACAACGACGGATGGCCGGACATGTACGTTTCGAACTTCGGCAAGAACCGCCTGTACCACAACAACCATGACGGGACGTTTACGGATGTGGCGGAGAAGGCTGGAGTGGAGCTGGGGAATCTGTCCACCGGGGCGACCTGGGGCGACTACGACGGGGATGGGAAGCTGGATCTTTTTGTGCCGGGGTACGTCCACTACGACGTTGCGAATCAGCCGGGGCAGGGAGGCAAGGGAGTCGCGTTCAGCTTCTGCGAATTTCGCGGCGCGAAGGTGATGTGCGGGCCGCGCGGTCTGAAGGGAGAGCCGGACCACCTGTTCCACAACAATGGGGATGGGACGTTCACGGATGTGAGCGCGAAGGCGGGCGTGGGGGACAAGCCGGCGTATTACGGCCTGGCGTCGCTGTTCATCGACGTGAACAACGATGGAAAGCAGGATCTGCTGGTGGCGGACGATTCGACGCCAAATTACCTGTACATCAACAAGGGCGACGGCACGTTTGACGATGAGAGCTTCGCGTCAGGATATGCATTGAACGAGAGCGGCCGCGAGACGGCTTCGATGGGCATCGCGACCGGGGATCTGACGCACAACGGACGCATCGATATCTTCAACACGACATTCTCGGACGATTACAAGCCGCTGTACCGCAACGACGGCGACGCGAACTTCACCGACGTGAGCTACCAGATGGGGATCGCGGAGCCGACGGTTCCGTTTCTGGGGTGGGGAACGTCCTTCTTCGACTACGACAATGATGGCTGGCTGGACCTGCTGGAGGTGGATGGGCACGTGTATCCGCAGGTGGACCAGCAGTCGTGGGGGACGACCTGGAAGCAGCGGCCGCTGCTGTTCCACAACGTGAAGGGGAAGCTGCAGATTGTGCCGGCCGTGGAAGGGACGGGATTGGCGAAGCTGGCGGTGGCGCGCGGGATGGCTTTTGGCGACCTGTTCAACGATGGCAGGATCGATGCTGTGATCAACAACCTGGACGGAACGCCGACGCTGCTGCGGAACGTGGATGCGAACGCGAACCACTGGATTGGGCTGAAGCTGGTGGGCGGGCCGAAGAGTCCTCGGGATG
Source organism: Acidobacteriota bacterium (assembly GCA_021810815.1). Taxonomy (GTDB): domain Bacteria; phylum Acidobacteriota; class Terriglobia; order Terriglobales; family Acidobacteriaceae; genus JAJZHR01. The sequence continues at coordinate 1,131 of JAJZHR010000464.1, forward strand.
CTGTGGGAGCGACGGTGTATGTGACGGCCAATGGGTTCAAGCAGCGCGGGGATGTGATCAGCGGCGGCAGCTATGCATCGACCTCGGACCAGCGGCTGCACTTCGGGCTGGGAGCGGCGACGAAGGTGGATGCGATCGAGATTCGCTGGCCGGATGGAACGAAGGAGCAGGTTGCGCCGCCCGCCATTGATGGATTTTCAACCATCGAGGAAGGCAAAGGCGTTGTCCCGAGCAGCGCTGCGGGCAAAGACAAGCTGGCGCATGCGGCGCAGGCTCCGGCGAAGCGGGGAAAGGCATCGCGATGAGGTATTCGCGCACACAACGGGCCTTGCTGCTGGCGAGTTTTCTGGGGGTGGCATTCACTGCCGTTGCGCGGCTTTCGCGGATTTCCTTGACGCATGCGGCAGAGACGGAGGCCGCAGCCCAAGCGGGCGCTGGCGGCGCGAATGCTTCGGCTGCCCAGGCGGGTACTGCTGTCACGGGCTCCAGCGCGGCTGTTGCCGAGGCGACTGCTGCCAATGCGGCTTACAGCCAGAAGGCTGCCGAGCATTACAACTATCGCTTCGGGAAGGACGCTCCGTTTCTTCCTTCGAATGCGACGACGGAGACGGGGCAGTTTTTCGATCCGAAGGATTTTCCTACGGCGGAGTACTGCGGCCATTGCCACAAGGAGTCTCATGCGCAGTGGAGGCAGTCGGCGCACGCGAATTCCTTTCGAGCGCCGTGGTACCTGAAGAATGTGGGTCTGCTGATCGACGGCAAGGGCGTGGAGTATGCGCGGCACTGCGAGGGCTGCCACAATCCGATCGCGCTGCTTTCGGGGTCGATGACGGAGGGAGTTTCGCAGAAGAGGGCTGCGGATGAGGACGGCATCAGTTGCTCAGTGTGCCACTCGATCCAGAAGGTGGACCAACGCGGAACGGGAAGCTATGTGATGGGGCAGCCGGCGGTGATGGTGGACGAGGCGGGCAAGCCGATTCTGCATCCGGTGAGCGATGCTGAAATTCTGGCGAACCTGGACCGGCACAGCGCAGCGGTGATGAAGGATTTTTATCGCACGCCGGAGTATTGCACGGCCTGCCACAAGGCGGCGCTGCCGAGGAACCTGAACGACTACAAGTGGCAGAGGGCGATCTTCCTCTCCGACGAGTGGCAGATGTCCTCGTTCTCAAAGCAGTCACCGCTTCCGTTCTATACCAAGGACCACGTCTCCACGTGCCAGACATGCCACATGCCGCAGCAGGCGCTGCATCTGCCGGACTCCGGAGCGAAGGACGGGAAGCTGGCATCGCATCGCTGGCTGGGAGCGAACACGCTGCTGCCGACCTACTACAAGTATCCGGAGCAGTTGCAGAAGACAGAGGCGTTTTTGAAGGCGGACGTGTTCAATGTGGACCTGTTCGGGATGGAGAAGGCGAGCGATCCGGGGAGGCTGATTGCGCCGCTGGGAACGAAGCCGTTCCGCATTGCGCCGGGCGACCTGGTGACGGTTTCCGTGGTGATCCAGAACAAGGGAGAGGCGCACAGCCACGTTCCGGAGCAGAGGGACATGTACGAGTCGTGGGTGGAGTTCACGGTGAAGGACGCGACGGGAGCGGTGATTGCGCAGAGCGGATTTCTGAAGCCGGACGGGAAGCTGGACCCGAGGGCGCACAGCTTTACCAATCGCCTGATCGATGCGAGCGGCGGCTTGAATGCGCTGCACGAGGTGTGGCAG
>JAJZHR010000465.1 GCA_021810815.1 Acidobacteriota bacterium
ATTCAGGCGCGGTCGGATGAGGCGGCGGACGCGCGGCTGGCAAGGCTGACGCCGAACGAGGTCCGGCTGGAGAAACGGAACGCGATGCGGGTGCTGCTGGCCGAGCGCATGGGGCTGCAGACACACTTTGAGACGCGCACCAGCGCAATCTACAACCTGACCTGGGCCAAGGGCGGCGTGAAGATGCAGGCCGTGCCTGCGCCGCCGCCCAGTGATACGCCGACGCCGATGCCGCCGTCGGATGTGCAGGCGCACGGGTCGCAGCATGGGTTGGAGTTTGTGGGCTCGAATGCGCCGCTGCGAGCGATTGCGGCGACGCTCAGCTCGCAGGTGGAGGAGCCGGTGGTGGACAGGACGGGGCTGACCGGGACGTACAACTACACGCTGCAGTTTGGGCGCGATTGGTCGGCGCATGACCCGGATGGGTGGCCATCGATCTTCACGGCGGTGCAGGAACAGCTGGGGCTGAAGCTGGAGAGCGAGCATGAGGCGGTGCCGAACCTGGTGATCGACCGGATGACGAAGCCGACGGAAAACTGAGATAGGCTTTTTGCGGGTGCAGGTGTTCGGGCTCAGGTGCTGCGTGTGCGGAGGTTCGCCTTGATGCGTGTGATTTGTGTGATGCGTGTGGTGTGCGTTTTGTGCTGTCTGGTGGTAGGGGCGGGTGCGGTGGCGCAGCAGCCGGGTGGGGATGCGACGGCGTTGCCGGTGCTGCATCTCTCGACCCAACTGGTGGTGCTGGATGCGATTGTCGCGGAGAAGAAGACGGGGCGCATGGAGACGACGCTGACGGCGAACGACTTTGTGCTGGAAGAAGATGGCGTGCCGCAGAAGATTCGCGACTTCAGCCAGGACAAACTGCCGTTGTCGATTGTGCTGATGTTCGACCTGACGGAGAGTGTGCAACCACAGTTGAAGGACCTGGCGGCGGGTGCGCAGAGGGTGCTTGCGCATCTGAAGCCGGAGGACGAGGTTGCGGTGATGACGTTCTCGTCGGCGACGCAGTTGCTGCAGCCGTTCACGACGGACCACAAGGCAGTCGCGGCGGCGATCGCCAAGGCAGCGGCGAGCAGCACGAAGGAAGGCACGTTTCTAGATGAGAGCGTGTATGAGGGCGCGGCCGAGGCGATGCGCTCCACGATACCCGGCAGTCGGCGGGTGCTGCTGTTCTTTACCGATGGCACGGAGAACGAAGTGCACGGTCTGGCAGTAAAGCTCTACGGCAAACAGGCGCCGGCGACGCTGCACAGCGGCGCGGAGGCCAAGGAGGAGCTGCTGCAGACGGGGGTGACGGTGTCGGCGCTGATTGACCGGACGGCGGCGGATGATGCGGAGATTGCGGCGAGCATGGTGAATCCGCTCAGCTTTGCGTTTGGGATCAGTGCGCGGATGGATCATGTTGCGCGGCTGGCGACGGACACCGGTGGGCCTGTGCTGCACGGCAACGGCAAGCAGGTGGCGGACAAGATGGGCACGCTGATCGAAGAGATTCGAGGGCGATACACGATGGGGTATGTGCCGACGACATCGCATCCGGCGGGAACTCTGTGCCACATTTCGCTGAAGCTGTCGGTGGAAGCGTACGCGCAACACCCGGAGCTGAAGCAGGGGCACTATGTGGTGGAGACGCGGACGGCTTACTACCGGTGATGGCAGCGGGCTCGATGGGGTAGAGCTGTGACAGTCTGAAATGCGGGGGGCTCTCTGGTGCGGCCGCAAGAGCGCGGTCTTCGGTCGAGATGATAACGCTATTGCAGCTCCAGAAAGAGGCAACAGCTTCAAGCCTGCTTGGAAAGATGCTCTACACGGGGAGGTTCGGGGTGGCGGCGAGGAGTTGCTGGGTGTAGGGGTCGCGGGGGGTGTGGCAGACTTCGTGCCAGGTGCCGGACTCGATGAGGCGGCCGCGGTGGAGGACGAGGATGCGGTCGCAGAGGTAGCGGACCAGCGGCATGGAGTGCGAGATGAAGAGCATCGTCAGGCCGTGGCGCTGCTGGAGGTCGCGGAGGAGGTTGATGACCTGCGCGGCGACGGAGACGTCGAGGGCGCTGACGGGTTCGTCGAGGACGAGGAGGTCGGGGCGGAGGGCGAGCGCGCGGGCGATGTTGATGCGCTGGCGCTGGCCGCCGGAGAACTCGTGCGGGTAGCGGGAGAGCGCGGCGGCGGGGAGGCCGACCTCGTCGAGCAGCGTGAGGAGGCGCGCGGAGATGCCTTCGGCGGGGCGCTCGCGGTGGATGGCGAAGGGCTCGCGGAGTGTCTGCTCGATGGTGAGGCGGGGGTTGAGCGCGGCGTAGGGATCCTGAAAGACGATGGCCAGGCGGCGGCGAAGGCGGCGGAGGTCGCGTGCGGGCAGGGTGAGGAGGTCGAGCGCGGGGCCTGCGAATCCTGCAACGGCGGGGTTGTGCAGCGTGACGGTGCCGGAGGTGGGCTCGAGGAGGCGCAGGAGGAGGCGCGCGAGGGTGCTCTTGCCGGAGCCGGACTCGCCGACGAGGCCGAGGGTTTCGCCGCGGTGGAGCGTGAGCGAGACGTCGTCGACGACGGTGGTCTCGCCGTAGCGTTTCGTGAGGTTGGCGGCGGTGAGGAGGGCGGGCATCGGGGTGCTTGCGGGGCAGGCGATCGCTTGATCTGGGGGTGTCGAACCGGCACGGTTGTCTGGTTTCTGTGCAGATTCGGGTTTCTGTTGAGATTAGAGATTCGAGAGAGACGAGAGAAGAGGTGGGTCGCTTTATGTTTGGGGCCGTTAGCTGTTGGAGCTGTAGATGATGCGCCAGCCTTTGGGGGTGCGTTCGAGGATGTCGGTGAAGGCACCGTAGGCGACGCCGCCGAGCTTTTTATCGCGGGTGAGGA
>JAJZHR010000466.1 GCA_021810815.1 Acidobacteriota bacterium
GCCCTGGGTGGACAAGCAGGGCCGACGCATATCAAATTCCCATTAATTTGAGCAGGTAAGGGTGGTTCCAGGCGGCTTTGAGACGTTTTCCCTTTACGCCACGTTTGAAGGTTGTTTCCTGTTTGAGCAGGTTCAGCGCGATGCGGTTGAGCAGGGAGAAGTTTTGCGCAGCATGCCCTGCTCGTTTTCGGTCCAGATCTTCGCCGAAGCCGACATCGAGCACCCAGTGCAGCTTGTTTTCGATGCCCCAGTGCTGGCGGATCACGGAGTTGAGCTTGGCGGCATCGGGCCTGAGGCTGGTGATGTAGTAGCGGATCTCGCGCTCGGTCTTGCCTGTGGCCTTGTGGTAACGCTCACTCTGGATACGCACCAACCACTGCAACGATGCCCATTCGGCAGCTCTGTCGACCATGCTCAAGTCGGCGATCACCGAGCAGCAGCGGCGCTCGACTCGCCCGTGGCCGCAGTCGATTTCTTCGCTGACCGTGCCACAGTCCATGAGCAGAAACGAGTCTCTGACCTGCTCGGCCAGCAGACCCTGATTATCCTTGACCGCCAGCACGTAGTCGGCCTTCTTCTCGATCATCTTGCTGGCGATCTCGCGCTGGCAGCCCATCGCATCGATGGTCACCACGGTGCCTGCCAACTCCAGCGCGTCCAACAGTTTCGGAATCGCCGTGATTTCGTTGGATTTTTCATCTGCCTTGCGCTGGGCCAGCACCAGGTTGGTGGCGCTGGCCCAGGCCGAAACCATGTGCACCAGGGCCTTTTTGCCCGCCTCGCGCGTGCCGCACAGCGTCTTGCCGTCGATGGCCACCACTTCGCCCGCCGTCAGCCGGGCAATCGACGAAACCCAAGCCACGAAACCGCGCTCCATCTCTTCAGGGTCCAGTGCCGCAAACACCCGATGGAACGTATCGTGCGATGGAATGCCCGATGGAAGCCTCAAAAATGTTTGCAGCCACTCCCGCTTGTCTTCGCCGTAATCTGCAATGTCGTTCCAGCTTTCGGCTCCGCTCAATACCGCCGCTATGGCGATAAGAAGAATCTCTTCAAGCAGATGTTCCCGGTTTCGCTCTATCCCTGGATCGCGCAGTTCAGCAAAATACTTCAGGGGAGTGTCCATTTCCCCTTCTCACGCATTTCACGCTCCATGCATATAGCAACCTATGGACATTTATATGCGTCGGCCCTGCTCCGCCTCCACCAAAAATTCGCCCTGCGCCCGAATCGCGTTATTCTTAACGGATGGAAAGACGCAAAGTTGGCATTCTTGGCGCGACCGGAATGGTCGGGCAACGCTTCATTCAGCTGCTCAACAACCACCCGTGGTTTGAAATCACCTGGCTGGCGGCAAGCGACCGCTCGGCCGGCAAGACCTACGCCGAGGCCTGCAAGTGGAAGCTGGACACCCCCCTGCCACCGCGCATCGCCGCCATGACCGTCTCCCCCAACACCCCCGAGGGCGCTGACGACCTCCCGCAGGTCATCTTCGCCGCCCTCGACGCCGACATCGCCCGCGAGCTGGAGCCGAAGTTCGCCGCCGCCGGATGCGCCGTCATCTCCAACTCCAGCGCCTTCCGCATGGCCGCCGACGTCCCCCTCGTCGTCCCCGAGGTCAACGCCGACCACCTCTCCCTCATCGAGCAGCAGAGCTGGCGCAAACAGTCCGGCGGCTACATCGTCACCAACCCCAACTGCTGCGCCATCGGCCTCGTCCTCGCCCTCAAGCCCCTCGAAGAGCGCTTCGGCATCGAGAGCCTCTTCGTCACCACCATGCAGGCCGTCAGCGGCGCTGGATACCCCGGCGTCGCTTCGCTCGACATCCTCGGCAACGTCGTCCCCTACATCAAGAGCGAAGAGGAGAAGTTGCAGGAGGAAGTCGGCAAGCTGCTCGGCCGCGTCTCGCCCAACGGCGTCCAGATGCTCGATGCCAGGCTCAGCGCGCACTGCAACCGCGTCCCCGTCGAGGACGGCCACACCGAATGCGTCAGCATCAAGTTCAAGCAGCGCGCCACGCGCGAGGACGTCCTCGCAGCATGGAGCGAGTTCCAGCCCCTCAAGTCCGCACACCTTCCCAGCGCACCTCTGCAGCCGGTTGAATTCGACCCATCCGTCGACCGCCCGCAACCGCGCCTCGACCGCATGCGCGGCAACGGCATGGCCTCCACCGTCGGCCGCCTGCGCGAGTGCCCCCTGCTCGACTGGAAGTTCGTCGTCCTCTCCCACAACACCATTCGCGGCGCAGCCGGCGCTGCCATCCTCAACGCCGAAGTGCTGGCCATGATGCGCAAGCTCGACCCCCTCGAAGTCCCCGCAGGAGCGCGCTAAAACAGCATGAGTCCCGACCCGAACCCCAACTTGAATGCCAGAGCAGCAAAGCCGGCAATCAGCGCAGGAACCAGCCAGATGCGGTCAAACATCGTCGTCATGAAGTTCGGCGGAACCTCGGTCGAGGACGCGAAAGCCATCGACCGCACCTCCTCCATCGTTCGCGGGCGGCGCGACAAAGGCCTCCAGCCCGTCGTCGTCGTCAGCGCCATGGCCAAGGTCACCGACCAGTTGCTGGCCGCCGCCCACGCCGCCGGTCGCGGCGACAAAGCGGGAGCTCTCGCCATCAGCGCGCGCCTGCGCAACCGCCACATTGAAACCGCGGCGAACCTGCTCGACGAAGCCTGCTTCTGCAGTGCGCAGATCTGGATCGATCTGGAATTCAACGCTCTCGACGACCTTCTCCGCGGCATCTCCGCCGTCGGCGAACTCACCCCCCGCACCAACGACCTCGTCGTCAGCTACGGCGAACGCCTCAGCAGCCGCCTCGTCGCCGAAGCCTTCGCC
>JAJZHR010000467.1 GCA_021810815.1 Acidobacteriota bacterium
TGAAGGCGCTGCGCTGGTTGTTGGCTGCTGGTTGTGGTGCACATACGGTAGGATGGGAGCCGCAGCTCGCGCGACCACTCATCCATCGTGAATACGACGCAAACAACACCCATGCAGCGACGACGATGGAGGATTGCCTGGCTTCTGGGGCTAGGCGTGCTGGTCAATTATTTTGACCGCGTCAACCTCTCTGTCTCGCACGACGCCCTTGTCACTACGTTTGGAATCTCTACCATTGCCTTCGGCTATCTTTCGGGAGCCTACAACTGGACCTATGCGCTCTGCCAGTTGCCAATTGGGGTTGTGCTGGACAAGTTGGGGATTCGCCGCGTGGGCCGGGCGAGCAGTTTTCTATGGAGCGTTGCTTCGTTTGCGGCGGCAGTGACGCCGAACCTGGGCGGATTCTTCGCGGCTCGGCTGTTGCTCGGCGTGGGAGAGGCACCTACCTTTCCTGCGAATGCCAAGGCCATCGGCCTGTGGTTTCCGCAGAACGAGCGCAGCTTCGCCACATCGCTCTTCGACTCGGCGGCGAAGTTTGCATCGGCCATTGGCGTGCCGGTCATCGGAATTCTCCTGCTCAAGGTGGGCTGGCGCTGGAGCTTCGCTTTGACGGGGGTGGTCAGCCTGCTCTACTTCCTGCTGTTCTGGATCATCTACCGCGACCCCGAGGACGACCTGAAGCTGCATGAGGCGGAGCGCGAGCACATCCTTGGAGAAGCAAATCAACGGAGAGAGGAGGCTGCCGAGAGCGCCTCGCTCGGCTATCTTCTGCGTCAGCGCAAGGTGCTCGGACTCGCTCTCGGCTTCGGCTCCTACAACTATGTTTTCTACCTGCTGCTGACCTGGCTGCCTACGTATCTGTCTTCCGCGTTGCACATCGACCTGCTGCACTCCTTCCTGTACACGGGGGTGCCATGGCTTTTTGCGACTGTCACGGACCTGGCCGTCGGCGGATGGCTGGTGGATGCGCTGGTTCGGCGTGGATGGAGCGGCAGTCGCGTGCGCAAGGTGATTCTTGTGGGCGGCACAGCCTTCGGCCTCGGGATCATGGGCGCGGCGCACGCGCATACGCCGATGCGGGCTCTGATTTGGATCAGCGTGTCCATCGGCGGACTTGCCGCAGCGGCTCCGGTGGGGTGGTCCATTCCGTCGCTGATCGCTCCGCGCAGCAGCGTTGGCCGCGTCGGCGGAATCATCAACTTCTCCAATCAGATTTCCGGTATTGCAGCTCCGATTGTCACCGGATATCTGGTGGCGGCGCATCAATCGTTCGCGTGGGCGTTCGGCGTGTCGGCGATCTATCTGCTCATCGGCATTGCCGGATACATCTTCCTGCTTGGGAAGATTGAGCCGATGCGGGCTGAGCAGCCAGTTATCGGCTGACGGCCTGTTGAGCCCGTGGGCCGGCTCCATAGTGTTTGGAAACACCTGTCCGCGAGTTCACCACATCGAAGCTGCCGTCTTTGCTGCCGGTGAGTTCGATGAAATGCCCCGCGTCCGGCCCCAAAGGATTGGCGATGTACTCTGCTGCGGTATTGTGCGCTGCTCCGCCTTCAGCCGAGTAGTGCAGTTGCCACAACGTCTCCAGCCCCGGAGCCTTGGAAAGGGTTTCCAGCGTGGGAGTGGAGCCGCCCTTCTTCTCGCCGTTGTCCATAATGGCGACGCGCGCGTGGACGGCATCGACCAGGGCTGGGCTTGAGCTCTGGTACCAGCCGTGATGGGAGACGATGAGGACGTTGACTCGACCGAGCTTGTTCACCGGGCACATCAGTTGCATCTCCTTGTCCCAGGTGAGGTCGCCAAGATCCAGCATCTTCAGGGATCCGAAGGTTATCTGGAGGCCGACCGAGCGAGAGTTCTCCGTCTGGTCGGCGGGGCGTTTCTCCGAGCTGGCGCAATAGGGATTTGGGCTGCCGCCTCTTGGAAGGGGCTTCTGCAGGAGATTGCCGTCTGCGCTGACGATGGTGGCGTGGATGCCCGCGATGGGCAGAACATCGCCGGGTTTCGCCAGAATGTGCTTGTACTTGCCGTCTGCGAGCACCTTCTGGTACAGAGCGTAGCCCTTCTCTGTGATGCCCTTGTCCAGCTCGCGATTGGGGCCATGATCGATGAAGGTGCCTACCGGAATCCGCTGAACCAGCTGAGGCACGCCGCCCACATGGTCGTCATGGTAGTGGGTGAGGAGGACGTAGTCGATCTTGCTGATGCCGGCGTCCTTGGCCACAGCAGCGATGCGATCGGCGTCGCGGTAGTCGTGGTCAGGCCATCCCGTGTCGATCAGCAGAGACTGTCCCGCAGGCGTGACGAACAGGGTCGATTGGCCACCTTCCACATCGACGAAGTAGACCTTCAGCTTCCCGGAGGCATTGCCGGCTTGCGCCCATGCGGTTGCGGAAACGAGCAGAGCGGCAGTGGTGGCGATGCAGGCAGCGACGATGGAATTGCGAAGAAGGCGCGAGGGAAGCCGTTTCATGAATGACCCCTGTGGAATCGGATGCTCCGGACGAGGTAACTCTAACTGGTGGACGTGGGCGACGGCAACCGCATCGGCAGGCGCTGTGGGCAGATGGCGGGGCTGTGCCACGACTGCCATGGCTGCCACGGCAGCTCGGCTGGGCTAGCTCGGGGACTGGGTCGTGGCCCGCGCTGCGCCGGTGGAAATACCGCCGTCCACGAGCAGCGTCTGGCCGGTGATGTAGCGGCTGGACTCCGAGGCGAGAAAAACGATTGCTCCGTCGAGGTCATGCGCGTGGCCGACCCTCTTCACAGGGATGCGATCCACAATGTATTCGACCCATTCCTGGTCTTCGTAGAGCACCTTGTTCTGCTCGGT
>JAJZHR010000468.1 GCA_021810815.1 Acidobacteriota bacterium
CCTGAAAAACGGAGCCCTCGTCGTTGACGTGCGCAGCTCCGCCGAATTCAACTCCGGCCACCTGCCCAACGCCATCAACCACCCCGTCGACCAGATCGAATCCACCCTGCCGCGCCGCATCAAGGACAGGAACCAATACCTGCTCCTCCACTGCCAGAGCGGAATGCGCAGCGGAGTCGCCAAAAAGAAGCTGCAAGGCATGGGCTACGCCAACGCCTTCAACCTCGGCTCCTACGGCAAGGCCGCGCGCGTGGTGAACAGCAAGTAAGCCATACGCATCACGGCTTTAGACGCGGGCTTTGGTCCCGCCGTAGTATGCTGGCAAACTCCGCCTTGCTCAGGTGCAGTGCTTCAGCCGTTGCCGTATGTGCTTCCCGCCAGCTCTGCAAACAACCCAAGCGCTTCGGTTCTTGTGATACTCTATGCCAACAGTTCTGGTGGTGGATGGCTACTCCATTGTCATCTTCACGCACGACCATCTGCCCCCTCACATTCACGTATTCGCAAGAGGCTGTGAAGCCATTTTCAATCTTCGCTGCGCAGCGGGAACGTACGGCCTGCGCGAGAACTATCGCTTCAGCAAGCGGGAGTTGCGGGCCATTGACGCAATCCTGGACCAGCACATGGACACCCTTTGCACCGCATGGAGGAGTTTTCATGATTACCGATGAAGACATCCGCAAGGCGAACACGAAAGCAGCAAAACGGCTCAGCGAGGAGCCGCACATCGTCAAGGCGCACTATGACTCCAAACTGGGGCGGATCATCCTCTCCCTCAGCTCCGGCGCATGGTTCGCCTTCCGGCCAGAGGACGCGCAGGGGCTGGAAGATGCCACCCCCGCTCAATTGAAGAAGATCGAAATCACCCCCTCGAAGTTCGCCATCGGCTTTCCTCTTCTTGACGAGTGGTTCTCCCTCGAAGGCATGCTGAAGGGCCGCTTCGGCACACGCAACTGGATGGCGCAACGAATGGGAGCCGCTGGCGGCGCCGCCCGCACCGAGGCAAAGGCCGCTGCGGCGCGGGCCAACGGGAAACTGGGCGGACGCCCCAAAAAGAACGTCGCGGTCTAGTCATCGCGCAGGGAAGATATGACGCACGAACAGCTCGAACAGCAGATCGAAACCTTCTTCGCCCAGGGCGCTGCCGCCGTCGGCAACCCTGAAGCCCTCGCCGCCTTCCTCCAGCTCCGCTCCTCGCTCGAATCCGGCGAACTCCGCTCCGCCCAGCCCTGCCCCGTGGACGAAAACCACCTCGGCTGGCGCGTCAACGCCTGGGTCAAGCGCGGCATCCTGCTCGGCTTCCGCCTCGGCGCAATGCAGGCCAGCGGCTGCGACGCCTTCTCCTTCGTGGACAAGCACACCTACCCCGCGCGCACCTTCGCCATCGAGGACGGCGTCCGCGTCGTACCCGGAGGCTCCACCGTCCGCAGCGGAGCCTACCTCTCCAGGGGCGTCGTCATGATGCCCCCCGCCTACGTCAACGTCGGAGCCTATGTGGACGAGGGCACCATGATCGACTCCCACGCCCTCGTCGGCAGTTGCGCCCAGATCGGCAAGCGCGTCCATCTCTCCGCCGCAGCTCAGATCGGCGGCGTTCTGGAGCCCGTCAACGCCACCCCCGTCATCATCGAGGACGATGTTCTCGTCGGCGGCAACACCGGCGTCTACGAGGGCACCATCGTCCGCAAGCGCGCCGTCCTCGCCGCCGGTACCGTGCTCACCCGAGGCACTCCCGTCTACGACCTCGTGCGCGGAGAAGTCCTGAAAGCCACCGCCGACCAGCCCCTCATCATCCCCGAAGCCGCAGTCGTCGTCCCCGGCTCCCGAGCCATCGGCAAGGGCAAGGGCGCGGAGTGGGGCCTCAGCGTCTACACCCCTGTCATCGTCAAATACCGCGACGAGAAAACAGAACTCTCCCTGGCCCTCGAAGACCTCCTCCGGTAGCTGCCCGTCAGCAACCCGGACTGAACGAAACCCCGGCGGGCAGAAGTCCGCTGGGAGACCACCGCAGCAGCACATACCTCAGCCCCAGCGGCCCGCTCTGCCGCATCACGATCAGGTTCCCCGGCTCCTGCAGCTCGATCAGCCCAACCCTCTCCGTCACATGCACCACGGACGCGTCGAACACGTTCAGAATGTCCGTGGTCGCTCCCTTTCTTTCCCCGTTTTTCCGCTCAAGATCCAGCGCATCCGGCCCCTCCGGAATCCCGGAATCCAGCGCGGACTCCAGCGAAAACTCCGGCGTGAACCACGCCCTCAGGAAGTAGAGATTCTTCCCTCCGCTGCGCCACTGCGCCCGCACGTAATACCGCGCCGTCCCCTCCGCCACCTGCACCCTCTGCACGGAATACACCAGCTTCGCCGTTCCATGCAGCAGGGCGCTGTCCCCTTCCACCTCAGCCAGCGGCGTCGGATGCGTCTGCTGGTAGAGCATCTGCCGCTCGCTCAGCAGCGCCGTATAGTCTCCCACCATCCGCTGGTTCAGCGCCTCTTCCATCCGCCGCCGCGCCTCCGCACCCAGCGCGGGACTGCTCTCTCCGGAAAAAACAACCGGCCCCAGATCCTCCGGCGGCGCAGGCGACGTTTGGGCTGACGCCACGCCTGGCGTTTGAGCCGACGTTCGACCTGGCGCTTGCGCCGGACTTTGACCGGAACTTCCACCGCCATTCACCGTGGTTTTCACCGTCGGCCAGGCCAGAAACACCGCCGCCGACCGTGCGGAATCCGCTCCCGTCAGCGCCTCCGCTCCTCCGTCCTCCACCGCTGCAACTCCAACAATCCACGTGGGATGGCACGTAGCAAGAAAGCCCAGCTCCGTC
>JAJZHR010000469.1:0-2332 GCA_021810815.1 Acidobacteriota bacterium
GCGCGCGGCCGCGCTGGCCGAGCAGCAGTATGAGAGCGAGCAACGACAGTTCAGAGCGGGCACGTCGTCGGTGTTTCTGGTGCTGCAACGGCAAACGGAGCTGATCAATGCGAAGTTGCGCGAGGTTCGGGCGACGGCGGACCTGGGCGAGAGTGAGGCCGAGTTTGACCGGGCCACGGCAACGACGCTGGAGCGTCAACACATCGAGATCGAAAAGGCTCCGTAGCAGCGCGGGCGATGGGTCGGATGAGGGAACGGCCTTCGCGAGAGGACGGATCCAGTTCCGTACGATGCACGCCTTGATCGAGAAGACGGAGAATCGCTGTGGGAATGACGAACAAACGCGTGTCCAGGCTTCGTCCGAGATTCCTTCGCAACTTTGCCGCTTTTTCCTTCTGTAAGCGATTTCGTACTAGAATCCTGACGGAGCAACCATGACCGTCTCTCGCGCTGTGAAGCACTTCGTCCTCCTGATCGCCTTTACGCTTACCGCTTCGTGGCAGGCCCGCGGCCAACGCTGGTCGGAGCAGAAAGCCAATGACTGGTACGCGCAGCAGCCCTGGCTGGTTGGCGCCAACTACATTCCGTCCAATGCGATCAACCAGCTGGAGATGTTCCAGGCGGCCACCTTCGACCCCGCGATCAACGACCGCGAGCTGGGCTACGCCGAAGGCATCGGCATGAACGTCATGCGGGTCTTTCTGCAGGACCAGTTGTGGCAGCAGGATCCGGACGGCTTCAAGCAACGGCTGGACACGTTCCTCGGCATCGCGGCGAAGCACCACATCCGCATTCTCTTTGTGCTGTTCGATTCATGCTGGGAGCCCGACCCGCGGCTCGGCCCGCAGCACCCGCCGATCCCTGGCGTGCATAACTCGGGCTGGGTGCAGAGCCCGGGCATCCCGCGGCTGCTGGACCGCGCCGTGGAGCCGCAGTTCAAGGCGTACACCATCGGCGTGATCTCTGCGTTTGCCAACGATCCTCGCGTGCTTGGGTGGGACCTGTGGAATGAGGCCGACAACGATGGCGGCGGCAGCAACTCGCGCAACCCGAAGGATGTGCAGGCCAAGTTTGACCGCATCGCGGAGCTGCTGCCGCAGGTCTTTGCGTGGGCGCGCTCGGCACATCCGTCGCAGCCACTGACCAGCGGCGTCTGGCAGGGCAGCTGGTCCGACCCCGGCAAGGAAGACGCCATCGTCAAGACTCAGCTCGCTGACTCCGACATCATCACCTTCCACAACTACGGCTGGCCGGAGGAGTTCGAGGCGCGCGTCCACGAGTTGCAGCCGCTGCACCGCCCTATCATCTGCACGGAGTACATGGCCCGTGGTGCCGGCTCGACCTTCGATGGCTCGCTGCGCGCGGCTAAGCGGCTGCACGTTGGCGCGATCAACTGGGGCCTGGTCGATGGCAAGACCCAGACGCGCTATCCGTGGGACTCGTGGCAGCGACCCTACGTTCTGGAGCAGCCGCCGATCTGGTTCCACGATGTCTTCCACCGTGACGGTACGCCGTATCGCCCTGCCGAGGCGGAGCTGATTCGCAGCCTTACCAGCAAGTAGAGCGCTTTTCCATCAGGTGTAGTCGCCGCCCAGGATGCAGATTCCTCCGCTTCGCTGCGGAATGACAAATCGTGAAGACTGCTGGCGACTACACCAGAGAGGGAACGGCCCTAGCCTGGCTTCGGTAGAGGGCGGCTGCAGAGCCTTCTACCGCTGGGGAATCGAATGCTGAGGGTGGAGAGTTGTGGTGGGCCCGGAGGGATTTGAACCCCCAACCAAGGGATTATGAGTTGCTCCGCAATACTGCAAGTCTAACAAAACACAGCGAATGCTTGCGGAATTAAAAGTAAGGCTAAGTAATTGAGCGACCGTAGTTTAGGCGAGTTTGTCGTAGGAGGTAAAAGCTGAGGTGTGTACTGACACTGTACCTGTTGCCACATTCTCTACATGTTCACCTTAGCCATCGACTTCGGTTTGGTGTGAGGTTGTTCGGACATAAATCTTCGCGACGATGAACTTGAATCGACACGGCGTGGCCTCAACTTCGCTAACCTATTTGTGCGTTGACGCCATCACTGGGAGGGTCGATAATGAAATCAACACGGCCGGCCCCTCTTCGCGAAGGCGTACGGGTCGGTTTTCCTTTCTATGGGATCTTCACCCGTTCGTCCCCGCCGCTATACAAAGCCCTACAAAAGCGTAGCCGATCAACTAGCACTACTCACCAATCGGGGCATGGAGATCACCGATCTACATGCTGCTGACGGCTGTTTAGAGCGCATCGGGTACTACCGATTGAGCGGATACTGGTACCCGTTTCGGAAGAGTCA
>JAJZHR010000469.1:2342-2803 GCA_021810815.1 Acidobacteriota bacterium
TGGAAGACGATTTCCGTCTGGGCACTACCTTTCAGCAGGTGATGGATCTATACGTCTTTGACAAGCGACTCCGTCTCTTGTTCCTTGATGCTATCGAGCGGGTGGAAGTCGCCCTTCGAGTCGACATTGCACTGCTCATCGGCGCTCGCGATGCCTGGGCACATCGCGATCCCCACCAGCTTCATGGACGCTTTTCCAAAAAAGCAAACCCGGTCACCAACCAAAATGAATATCACAAGTGGCTTGCTCGCTTAGACGCGACCTTCAAGCGTTCGAACGACGAGTTCGTGAAGCACTTCAAACGCAAGTATGGCGGCGAAGAACCGCCCATCTGGATTGCCGTCGAGTTGTGGGACTTCGGGATGCTGTCCGTGTTTCTAGGTGGAATGAGGATCGCAGATCAAGAACAGCTCGCTGCAAAATATGGCTTGCCGCGGGCCGATTTGCTTACCTCGTGGGTG
>JAJZHR010000470.1 GCA_021810815.1 Acidobacteriota bacterium
CAGGGATGAGTTCGTTGTGAGTTTTCAGTTGTCAGGACAGGCTCCCCAGGGGGCGCACCGTGCGGAGAAGCGAATGAGCAAACCGCAGCATGTGCCGGTTCTTTTAGATGAAGCAATGGAATACCTAAATGTGCGGCCAGGGACTGCTGCGGCACCGAGGGTGTATGTGGATGCGACGCTGGGCCTGGCAGGGCACTCCATGGCGATCGCGCGGCGGCTGGGAGCGCAGGACAAGCTGATCTGCTTCGACCGCGACACGGAGGCGATGGTGCAGGCGAAGCAGGCGCTGGACGAGCTTGCGGCGGAGCGGGGAAGCGAGATGCCGGAGGTGGTGTACCACGCGGCTGCGTTTTCGAAAGCCGCTGAGCTGCTGGAGCCGGGCAGCGTGGACGGTTTGCTGGCGGATTTTGGAGTGAGCAGCCTGCAGTTGGGAGAGGCGCACAGAGGGTTTAGTTTTCAGGCGGATGGCCCGCTGGACATGCGGATGGACACGCGGTCCGGCATAGGTTCCGGGCCGACCGCCGAACAAGTGGTAAATCAGATGGACGAAACCGACCTCGCCAATCTGATTTACGAATTCGGAGAGGAAAGGAGGTCGCGGAGAATCGCCAGAGCCATTGTGCGGGCCCGGCCGATTACGACGACGGCGCAGTTAGCCAGAGTGGTATCGGCTGCGGCCCCGCAAATGAAACACAAGGGCAAAGGGCATTCGATTCATCCGGCGACCAGGACCTTTCAGGCGCTCCGAATTCGCGTGAATGATGAGCTGGGCGAGATTGAGGCGCTGTTGAGGATTGCGCCGGGGCTGCTGAAGCCACAGGGAAGGCTGGTGCTGATCAGCTTCCACTCGCTCGAAGACAGGCTGGTGAAAGACGCGTTCAAGGCTGGCGCGAAGGATGGGATTTACGAAGTGCTGACGCGGAAGCCGGTGATTGCGCAGGAGCAGGAGAGTATGCGCAATCCGCGGTCGCGAAGCGCGAAGTTGAGAGCCGCAGAGAAGCAGGGAACAGGGATGAGGGAACAGGGAACAGCAGGCAAGAGCGGGCGGCGGAAAGACAAGTATTAGCGCTTGGCTCCTGGTGTCAGGCAAGACCGCTTAGCGGTCGAAGAGCGAAGTGACGAGACAAGGATTGAGCGAAAGCCGATAGCGAATGGCTAGAAGCTGGGCTCCACAGGAAATCGGGCCGGGGTTGTCCTACCGCATTATGGCGAAAGACAACTCTGCAACACCAATCCCTTCCAACTCAGCGATCCCGGCCCGGTTCGTACGTTGGAAGGCTAAAGGTTCGGCACCTCAAGGGTTTCAGCCCCTTGCTCGATCTTGGAGCTTTACGGAGCGGAAGCCGCATTTAGCAGGATGAAACAAGGCAAGCAAGGCAACAGGACGAAACAAGACAAGCAAGGCGAAGCAAGACGAGTTGTTTGCAAGACGAGTGGATTGCAGGCAATGCGATTTGATCGCAAGACGGATTGATCGCAACAGGATGGGCAGCAGCGCGAATACGGACTTGAGGGAAGCGCGCTGCTTTTTACGAGAGTTTAAAGCGGCGTGGAGGGAATGGCGATGGCGACACAGGCGATGCCAGCACAGATGATCGGCCAGTCAAGGGACGGCAAGCGGAGGCAGACGGTCGCTGAGCGGAATCTCGCGTTGTTCGCCGCCCAGCAGCGCGCTCGCCGCGGGCCAACTCCAGAGGTCTTCTTTACCAAGCACCTTGACAATACGCGCATTGTGAAGGCGGACGATCCGCAGCGGACGCGCGAGATGCGCAGCTTCTCCATCTCCATGGCGATGCTGTTCCTGCTGGTGATGGTGTATGTGTGGCAGCACCTCAGTTCGATCGAGTACGGCTACCGGGTGGAGGCGCAGAAGCAGCAGCTCTCCGTTATGAAGGAAGAGAATCGGCAACTGCGGCTGAACGAGGCGCAGATGACCGATCCTGGCCGCATCGACCAGCTTGCGCGGCAGCTTGGCTTGAATGAGCCGCAGCCCGGCCAGGTGGTGCGTCCGGAGAACAGCAGCGATCCGAACGCTCCTGTGCTGGCGCAGGTTTCGCAGCCGCATGTTCTCGCCGTGCAGTGATTTAACACAATGAGCAATGCATCCCGCCAAACGCTTCCCGCACCGATACGGCGCATCCGCTTTGTCTACGTGGCTGCGCTGTTCTGTATTTGGACGGTTGTGATCGGGTTGCGTTTGACCTGGTTGCAGGTGGTGCGCCATCAGGATTTTGTGCAGAGGGCAGCGCGTCAGCAGGAGCACGGGTTTGACGTTGCGCCGCGGCGCGGCGTTCTGTACGACCGCAACATGCGCGAGCTTGCGATGACGGTCCTGGTGGATTCGGTGTACGCCGTTCCGTCGGAGATGAGCGACAAGGCGATGGACGCCGATGTGCTCTCAAAGGTGATCCACTCCGACCCGCTGGATACGTACACGTCGCGCGATCAGATCTATCGGCGGTTGAGCGATTCGAAGAATTTCGCATGGGTGGCGCGCAAGCTGAATGCGGACACGGCGCAGCGCGTTCGCGAACTGAACCTGAAGGGCGTGTATTTCCAGAAGGAGTTCAAACGCTTCTATCCGAACAATGAGATGGCGGCGCAGGTGCTGGGCTACGTGGGCACGGACGACACCGGCCTGGGCGGGCTGGAGCGCGAGTTTGACGACGACATGCACGGCGAGCCGGGGCACGTGCTGACGGCGGTGGACGCGAAGCGGCACTGGCTGGGAAGTACGGAGCGCGATCCCATGCCGGGCGAGAACCTTCTGCTGACCATCGACGCGAACATTCAGTACAT
>JAJZHR010000471.1 GCA_021810815.1 Acidobacteriota bacterium
ATTGAAGGAGATGGAGGCAGCCGAGCGGCCGGTGTTTGCGGTGACGGATTTCCCGAGCTGGGAGGCTCGATTGAAGCGCGATCCCTGGGCACAGATGCTCTCTACCTGGCAGACGCTTCCCCATTGAGTGAGGATGGTCTGCCTGCCTCTGCAATTCCTCAGCGGCCGGAGCCCTTATCCTTGGCGCTTCCTGATGGCACAGCCGAACACAGCCGAAGCCGCGCCCCTTCCAAGCCGGACTGCAATTTCCTGCCCCCGCAGGCAACGCGAATTCATGCCATTGCACCTGAGTAGAAGTAGAAGCAGGTTATTTTTCAGGAGGCTGCATAATGCTTTGGACAATTTTTGTGGTGTTGCTCGTTTTGTGGCTTGTGGGTCTGGTCAGCTTTCACGCCGTGGGAGCGTACATCCACATTCTGCTGGTGCTGGCTCTGATCGTGCTTCTGATTCAATTGTTTTCCGGACGAAGAGCAGCTCTCTGACCTGTTCGACGAGAAAGGCAGCCCGTCCAGCCGTCGGCAGCTCTGTTGCGGCCACGAACGCCCACGCTCGTACATGGGCGCACCTTTTTGTGGCAGGGGCAGCACTTTGTTTCCCGGTGTGGCGACTCAGGCGAAGACGGCGACTCCATCGGTTTGCAGCAGAAGGCGCGAATCGGCAATGGCGGCGCGGCTGGAGAGGACGAGGCTTGCGCCCGGAGGCGCGGGAAATTCGATCGCATCGGCTCCGAGATTGACAGCGACCGTCAGGCGTCCGCGGGTCATGACGAGGGTCCTCGCAGCTTCGTCGAACTCCACCAGCGGGCGGGCGCCATCGGCTGTGGGATGGATGCGCTTGCGCAACTGGATCAGTTGGCGGTGCCACTCGAGCATCTCGCGGTGGCTTGGGTCGCGCGGATCATCCAGTTCTGTCCATGGAATCCTGGAGCGTTCGAAGGTCGCCGGATCCTCGGGGTCGGGAACCTGCTCCGGCGACCAGCCGAAGGCTGCAAACTCTCTGCGCCGGCCTTCTGAGACTGCTTGGGCCAGCTCGGGATCGTCATGGTCGGCGAAGTATTGGAAGGGCGAGGAAGCGGCAAACTCTTCACCCTGAAAGATCATGGGGACGAACGGCGACAAGAGCACAAGAGCGGCGGCGATCTTCGCGCGGTCGAGGCCGACGAGATGATGAAGTCTCTCTCCGATGGCCCGGTTGCCGACCTGGTCGTGGTTCTGGATGTAGCCGAGGAAGTGGGCCAGACTCAATGCGCCGATGGGCCTGCCGTGGTGGCACTCGCGGTAGACGGAGAATTCTCCCTCGTACACATAAGCGGAGGTGAGGGACGTGGCGAGCTGCTCCATGCTGCCGAAGTCTGCATAGTAGCCCTGGCGCTCGCCGGAGAGCACGGCGAAGAGGGCGTGATGGAAGTCGTCGCTCCACTGGGCGTCCATGCCATAGCCGCCGATGCCTTGCTCGCTTGGCGATGCATCGCCGTCGATGCGAGGGGTGACCAGGCGAGGGTCGTTCAGATCGCTCTCTGCGATGAGTACGAGGGGCCTGCCCAGTTCGCGGCTGAGAGCTGCCGTTTCCGCAGAGAGCTGCTCCAGGAAGTGGGTGGCGGAGCGGTCCACGAAGGCGTGAACAGCGTCCAGGCGCAGGCCGTCGAAGTGGTAGTCGCGCATCCACATCAGGGCGTTGTCGCAGAAGAAGCGCCGCACCTCGTGGCTGCCGCCCTCTTCGAAGTTGACCGCTCCTCCCCAGGGCGTGCTGTGGCTATCGGTGAGGTAAGGGCCGAATTTTCCCGTGTAGTTTCCGGAGGGGCCGAAGTGGTTGTAGACCACATCGAGCAGCACGGCGAGGCCGCTTTTGTGGCAGGCGTCCACCAGGCGCTTCAGAGCGTCCGGCCCGCCGTAGGCAGCGTTGGGGGCGAAGAGGGATGCGCCATCGTATCCCCAGCCGACTTTGCCGGGAAAAGAGGCCACCGGCATGAGTTCGATGTGGGTGATGCCGAGGGAGCGGAGATATTCGAGGCGGGGGATGAGGGAGTCGAACGTGCCCTCGGGTGCGAAGGTGCCGACGTGCAGCTCGTACACGATGGCCGAAGGCAGCGGTGGCGCTTGCCAACTGGCGTCGGACCATGGGAAGAGGGAATGGTCGTAGACCTGCGAGGCTGCGTGGACGCCATCGGGTTGCGCGGGCGAGCGCGGGTCAGGAAGCCGAAGCGGATCGCCCTCCACAAGGAAGGCATAGCGCGAGCCGTTGCGCGCGCTCTCCACGCTGGCAGACCACCAGCCCCGGCTGCTGCCGTCGGGCTCCATCTTGTACGATTCCGCGTCCACCACCACCGAGACAGACTTCGCCCGGGGTGCCCATACAGAGAAGTTGCGCATCATGCTCTCATGATTCCCGCGTCAGCAGAGCGACGGGGAAACTGTCGAAAACAGCTTGCAGTTTAAGCTGGCCACCGCCGGTGAAGGTCTCTTCGCTGAACGCGCTCTTCCAGGAGCCCTCAGGCAGGCAGACGGTTGTGTTGGGCCAGTTGCCATTGGCCGTCAGGGGAAGGCGAGGCACGATCACAGTGACGTTCTCGCCGCGCAGGAAGCTTATTATGTTCGCCGCCTTCGGGCCTTGGGCTGCGAGAGGCGTGTAGGTGGCATCCGGGCCGAACCATTCGGGGTGCTTGCGGCGGAGCGTGAGGGAGCGATGGATGGTGAAGAGCTTGGGGAGGCCATCGTCGCCGGGGTCTGGGATTTTTGCGGCGATGTCGGTGGAGGAGAGGTTTGGCAGCTCCGCCAGCAAGGCGCGTCGCCGATCA
>JAJZHR010000472.1:0-1374 GCA_021810815.1 Acidobacteriota bacterium
CGCGGGCGCGGCGGCCGTCAGCGCCGCCTTCGGCTGCGGAGCCAGGATGATGGCAGGCTTGGCCTCCCTCATCTGCGGCGTGTTCAGCTTGGCTTCCATCTGGATGGGCTTGAGCGCGGGCTTCGGCTCCGGCTTCGGCAGATTGATCTTCGGGGCCTCCAGCTTGACCACCGGCGGCTTGGGCAGCTCAACCGGCTTGGGCGGAGGAATCTTCACTTTAATCTTGGGTTGCGGCGGCGGCGGGGTTGTGGGGAAGATGAGCTCGGTCCGCTCATACTTGCGCTGCTCCACCACCTGCTTGGCCATAATGCCGACATAGAGGATGACTGCCAGGATCGTCAGGTTCACGACCGTACTTGTGACAAACGATGCCGACCGGCCCTCAGGCTCGGGCAGCAGACCGAGAAAGGTCTGTCCTGAAATTTGATTCACCGGCATGGATTCCACTCCCTGGGGTTCACCTTCGCGCTGGCGGCGATGCGCTGCCAGTGAATGTCTTGCAGATCGACCATGGAACAGGAGCTTGCCCCTGCGAAGATGGACGAACGAAATATTGCAATTAGTTTGATGCGAGTTGCACGGACTGAATGGCTATCCAGCCGGCTCATTCCGCATCGTTTGAGTGGACACCGATTTAAGCCTGAGGTTGCGTTCCTGCGGCATGCGGAGGCCTCCATCCCGGGCCGCCGGTCGCCTTCGTTCAGCCACCGGACGAGTTGCGCAGCCTGGGCTTGCTGCCCGGTCTTGCCGCACCCGCGCCCATCCGGCGTTTCTCTCCTGGCGCCTGCCAGGACGGCCATCGCACTTTCAAGGTTCAACACCCCGGACATCCAGACACTCCATGGCTAGTCCAAGACATTCGAGCACAAGCAAGAGCCCCGCATTTGGGTTCGTCTGCTCCTTTTGCCCCCAACCATTCGTTTGGGGAAAAGGGAAGAGCATTCCGTATTCGGGACCAAGGAGGAATCGACTTCACGCCGTCTGAGCGACGGTCTCAGCAATATGGCACAGACAGCGCCTGCTTGCACTATTGTAATAGACTTACCGTACCCGAAAGCGTTCATGGAGGACAGCATTTTTGTGAAGATCCTGGTTACCGGCGGTGCCGGATATATCGGTGGTACAGTTGCGGGTTTATTGGCGGAACGTGGTCATTTTCCTGTGGTGTATGACGACCTGAGCCATGGCCGGCGCGAGTTGATTCCGGCGGGGGTGGATTTTGTGGAGGGGGCTCTTGCGGACCGGGCTGCGCTTGAAAACCTTTTCATCGCAGCTTCTCGATCCGGCCAGCCTTTCGACGGCGTCCTCCACTTTGCCGCCCTCATTGAAGCCGGCGAATCGATGCAGAAGCCGGAGATCTACTTCCGCAACAAC
>JAJZHR010000472.1:1384-2790 GCA_021810815.1 Acidobacteriota bacterium
GTCCACCCTCTCCTTGCTGGAAGCCGTTCTCGCCCACGGCCCGCGTCGGATTGTGTTCTCGTCGACGGCTGCTGTGTATGGTGAGCCGGAATCCGTGCCGATCCTCGAAGACGCCCGGCTGCAACCCACCAACACCTACGGCGAGTCCAAGCTGCTCGTGGAGCGCATGCTGGAGTGGTTCCATCGGATTCACGGCCTGCGCTCGGCCTCACTGCGCTACTTCAACGTTGCCGGCGCACCGGAAGGCCCGAACGGCATCACCCGCGGCGAAGCGCATGAGCCGGAGTCGCATCTGATTCCGCTGATTCTTGATGTCGCCCTCGGCCGCCGCAAATCGATTCGCATTTACGGCGACGACTATCCCACGGCAGACGGCACCTGTATCCGCGACTACATCCACGTCTCCGATCTCGCCGACGCGCATCTTCTCGCATTGAGCGCGCTCGAATCCACGGCCGCCGCTGAGCATCGGCTCATCTACAACCTTGGCAACGGTCATGGCTTCTCCGTGCGCGAGGTGATTGAATCGGCTCGGCGCGTCACCGGCCATCCCATTCCCGCAGAAATTCATCCTCGCCGGGCCGGCGACCCCGCGGTCCTTGTCGCCAGCTCGGAGAAAGCCATGCGCGAACTCGGCTGGAAGCCGCGCTACACCCAGCTCGACGACATTCTGCGCACGGCCTGGCTGTGGCATCAGAAGCGCTACCAGTGAGGTCGCGGCCATCCCGCATCCGCCCTGTCATGCGTCCTGTTGACCCTGTCGAAGCCCGGCTCACCGTCTTTCTTGCTTCGTGCTAGACTTCCCGTCAGGCAGTCTCCAGACTGCCTGCACGTGCTATCGCTTGACTGGGGATCGGCGTCTGCGCGGCAAGTTGTACAGCGGTCCGATTGCTCGTCTCAAGGTCTCGTCTCAACGCCTGCCCGTCAGGAGGCACCTTATGAAGACCTTCGCCTTCGCGCTCCTTGGACTTATCTCCGCCGTTCCCTCCGCAGCCGACACGGCTGAGCGCCTGATTCCCGCTGGCTCGCTCATCCAATGCACCGTCTCGGAACCGCACCTCTCTTCGAAGTCCGTGCCCATCGGCGACCCCGTGCTCTGCCAAACCTCCTATGGCTCCCGCTATGGCATGGCCATGCTGCCGCAGAACAGCTACCTCATCGGCCGCTTTGAGGACTATAAGGATCCAGGCCACTTTGTCGGCAAAGGCTGGATGGAGCTGACCTTCGACCGCATGCTCATCCAGCCCGACACGATCATTCCCGTCCACGCCCGCGTCGTGGATGTGCCTGGGTACGCCGTCGATCGTCAAGGCCGCATCCTGGGCAAAGGCCACGCCGTGCGCGACAGCGTCGAGTGGACCCTGCCGATCCTCTGGCCTATCGACCTCCTGAATCTGCCCCGCCGC
>JAJZHR010000473.1 GCA_021810815.1 Acidobacteriota bacterium
AATGTCCGCCTGCACACCCGCCGCTCCGCGCTGCTGGATGTCCACGGACGCGTCTGTGCGCAGGTAATCCTCCACATCGTTGAAGGCGAGCGGATTTTCCTGCGTGTCCAGAACGGTCACAGCGCGTGCCGACTCGCCCTCTGTCACTGGTTCTCCGCTCCCGAGCACAACCACCGTGGTGCTGAGCGGCGGAAACACGCCAGCTCGCTTTGTTGGCGTGGTCGCGGATGGCTGATTCGAGTCAGTCTGCGGCGGCGTGGCAGTAGTCTGCTGCGCGAGAACGCAGATGGTCCCCCAAAGAGTGAAAAGCGCGCTTCTGAAAAATCGCATGTGTCCCACTATCATTGGCTGGCGCAACGGGAGAGCGCCGAAGCGATCTCCCCATGGCCGCCTGAGAAAGCAGAAGCGCCCGGCACAGTGCCACGGGCGCTTCTGCGTACAGTCGAATTGCTTGCGTCTCGTTAGAACTGGTTCCAGAGCAGCTGGTTGTAGACGTCGTGGTGGTACTGCACCTCCGGCGCCTTCACAAACGTTCCCAGCAGACGCGGGCAACGATCTGCCGATGCCTGCTTCAGATCCGCGTACCGCGCCTTCACGTCCTCTCCCAGCAGCGTCGTGGTCCACTCTGCCGCGCGGAAGTTCGCGATCGCGTCGTACACATTGTCCGGCAGGTAGCGATCAGCCGAGCGCAGGTTCTTGATGCGCGAAGTCTCGCCCTGCAGGCCGCTCTTGAACACCGAGTACAGCACCATGTAGGGGTTCGCGTCCGGGCTCACCGAGCGGACCTCGACGCGCGAGCTCTTCTCGTTGCCGATCGGAATGCGGATCATGGAGCCGCGATCCACCGCAGACGCCTTGATCTGGTTCGGTGCCTCGAAGTGAGGATCGAGCCGACGATACGCGTTCACGCTCGCATTCAGCATCAGGCAGATGTCATTGCCGTGCGTCAGGATGCGGTCCACGAACTGCCACGCGAACTTGCTGATCTTCTCCTCGCCCTTCGGATCCCAGAACAGGTTCTTGCCGCCCTTGGTGATCGACACATTGGTGTGCATGCCGCTGCCGTTCACGCCCACCACCGGCTTGGGAAGGAAGGTCGCCGTCATGCCCATCTGCGTTGCCACCTGCTTGCAGATCAGCTTGTAGATCTGGATCTGGTCCGCCGCCGTCACCACTTCGCCGTAGCTGTAGTTGATCTCGAACTGCGAAGGAGCGACCTCGGGGTGGTCCTTCTCGTTCTCGAAGCCCATCGCGCGCTGCACTTCCGCCGTCGTGTCGATGAAGGTGCGCAGAGGGTCGCCAGGCAGAGAGTGATAGTAGCCGCCCGTGTTCACGTACTCGAAGCTGCCCGTGTCGTGGTACTTCCGCTCCGCGTCCGTGCCCGCAAACAGGAAACCTTCGATCTCGTTGGCGGCGTTCAGCGTGTAGCCCTGCTTCTCATACAGATCGTTGGCGAAATTCTTCAGCACGCCACGCATGTCGGCCGAGTAGGCTGCTCCGTTCTTGTCGATCACCTCTCCGAACACCAGCACCTTGCCCGGTCCAAACACGTCCGCCGGAACCCAGTAGAACGCGCTCCAGTCGATGCCCAGACGCAGATCGCTCTCGCGCTGCGCCGTAAAGCCGCGGATCGACGAGCCGTCAAACGTCAGGTTGTCCCAGCTCTTCAGAAGGAACTTCTTGTCGTAATCCAGCATGTGCAGGCGGCCTTCGAGATCGCTGAACAGAACCGTCACAGCCTTGATCCGCTTTTCGTCGGCCAGGTAGCGCAACCGCTCTTCCTGGATCACATGGGCAGCCACGCGCGACTTGCGCTGCTCTTTCGCTTGGAGATTCAGATCTTCCAGTTCACCGTAAGAGAGCGACAGGAAATCACGAAGTTCGTTTGACATGGTTCTCCTCAAAGAAGTGGTTTTTTTGATCTACGGGGCCCGGGAAGCTGGTGCGGACGACGGTGCCAACAACGTGTTCGAATGACGGAAACAGCCAGCGAGTGCCGGTTTGCAAGGTCGAAATCCAGGAGCGGCTCGCCGGTCGCGAATCAGTTTTTTCGTATGGAAGGCTGCACCTATGAATTTATCGTAAAACGCCGCCAAGAAGAAAGTCGCAAAAAATATATGCCGCCGGACATCCCAGCAAACACGGTTTGCATTGCCCTCCCATCGCACCTCTGCGACAATCACATTTGGGGAGACACAATGCCCGCCTCGTCCGCCGCAACCTATGGAATGCCTGCCTTTGGCAGTTTCACCCTGATGCTCGCGCTCGCTTTGAGCGCCTACACCCTCGTCATCGGCGGCATCGCCCTGCGACAGCTCGCCACCGGCAGCCGAGGCCGCGTCGAACCAGAGCGATTAGCCGAGACAGCCCGCCGCGCTGGCATCGCCAGCTTCATCGCCCTCTGCGGAGCCGCCTTCGCCCTCATCTGGGCGGCGTTCACCAACGATTACACCGTCTCCTACATCCTCCACCACACCAACCGCGACCTTCCCGCAGCCTACAAATTCTCCGCCCTCTGGTCCGGCCAGGAAGGCTCTCTGCTCCTCTGGGCGTGGCTGCTGGCCGCCTACGGCTTCGTGCTGCGCCTGCGCCATCGCGTGGATGTCCGCCTCACCGCCTACGCCTCCACCATCCTCGCCGGCATCCAGTTCTTCTTCCTTCTTCTGCTGAACTTCGCGGCTCCGCCCTTCGCCTTGCAGCAGGGGCCCATCCCTGCCGACGGCTTCGGCCTGAACCCGCTCCTGCAGTATCCCGAGATGGTCATCCATCCGCCGATGCTCTACCTCGGC
>JAJZHR010000474.1 GCA_021810815.1 Acidobacteriota bacterium
TCAGCTCGCCGCAGGCCATGTGTATCGGGTCCGCGTGGAATATCGCCGAGGGACATGGCTGAGCGGAGGCGCGGGAGACTTGTTCGGTCTGGGCATTATCGCGAACAGCGACATCGTCAATCCTGTGGCCATCGATCTTGCACGGCATGCGGATGCCGTTGTCCTGTGCGTTGGCTTCAATCAGGATCTGGAGCGCGAAGGGGATGATCGCACCTTCAGCCTTCCTTTCGGGCAGGAGGAGCTGATTCGCCAGGTGGTGAAAGCGAACCCGCACACCATCGTGGTGCTGACCAGTGGCGGCGCGGTTGATATGCGGGGATGGATGGACCAGGTGCCAGCCGTGCTGCAAGCATGGTATTCCGGCCAGGAAGCCGGCCCGGCCCTCGCGAATGTGTTGTTCGGGGAAACGGACCCGTCCGGCAAGTTGCCGATCAGTTGGGATGCTAGCTGGGAGCAGAGTCCGGTCTACAAGAGCTATTATCCGGAGGCGGGGAAGGAGAGCGTCGATTACAAAGAGCGCCTGCTGCTGGGATACCGGTACTACGACCAATCGACCGCCAAGCCGCAGTTTCCCTTTGGATATGGGCTGAGCTACACCAGTTTTTCGCTGAGCAATCTGAAGGTCTCTCCTCAAGCTGCGGCCATCGGCCAGCCGGTCGAGGTTTCTTTGGATGTGAAGAACACCGGTTCCCGCGCTGGGGATGAGATTGTGCAGGTCTACGTTGGCGATCCCTCCGCAAAGGTCAGTCGTCCGATCAAAGAGCTGAAGGCCTTCGCCAGGGTGTCGCTGGCTCCGGGGGAGAGCAAGCATGTGGTCTTGCATCTGGATCGGCGCTCCTTCGCGTATTACGATACAGCCAGCCACGGCTGGGCTGTGGACCCTGGAAAGTTCGTCATCTACGCGGGGGACTCCTCGGCGAATGTGCCCTTGAGGCAAACGATCATCCTGAACCCGAATCCGCAGACGGCTGCTTCCGCGCTTCAACAAAGCAGGCCCATCCCAACAGGACGTTGAATACAAGGCTTGCGACGATATGAGCGGTTATCCATTTCACGTCATGACAAAGCCCGTGGGGCCGATCTGCAATCTGGATTGCAAGTACTGCTTTTATCTGGAGAAGGAAAACCTCTACCCCAACGTCTCGAAGTGGGCCATGCGGCCCGAGGTGCTGGAGTCCTATGTCCAGCAATATATCGAGGCGCAGCCGACGGATGTTGTCCATTTCGCCTGGCAAGGAGGCGAACCCACGCTACTGGGCGTGGACTTCTTCCGCAAAATGGTCGAGCTGCAGAAGAAGTATGCGAATGGCAAGCAGATCGAGAACGCTTTCCAGACGAATGGCGTCCTGCTGAATAATGAGTGGGGAGAGTTCTTCGCTGAAAACAAGTTTTTGATCGGCATCTCCGTCGATGGCCCTGAGCATCTGCATGACGCCTATCGCGTGGATAAGGGCGGCAAGGGAAGCTTCCACCGGGTCATGGCCGGCATGGAGGCCCTCAGGCGGAACGACGTGCTTTTCAATACTCTGACGACCGTTCATCGCGCGAACTCCAAGCATCCACTGGAGGTCTACCGCTTCCTGCGCGAACAGGGCAGCGGCTACATGCAATTCATTCCGATCATAGAGAGAAAGACAGCGCATACCACCAGCGATGGATTGACGCTGGTGCTGCCGACCTTCGCCGAGGAGGCGCAGGTGACGGAATGGTCGGTTGAGCCGACGCAATACGGCAGGTTTCTGTGCGCGATGTTCGACGAGTGGGTGCGGCATGATGTAGGTAAGCAGTTCGTTCAGATCTTCGACGTATCGCTTGAAATGTGGTTCGGCCAGGAAGCCAGCCTCTGCGTCTTCCGTCGCAAATGCGGCCAGGCTTTGGCGATGGAGCATGGCGGCGACCTCTATTCCTGCGATCACTTCGTCTACCCTGAGAATCGCTTGGGCAATATCATGGAAACCCCGCTGGCAGAGCTTGCTGATTCGGCGCAGCAAAGGAAATTCGGGGAGGACAAGGAGAGCACGCTGCCGAAGTTCTGCCAGTCCTGCGACGTCCGGTTCGCGTGCAACGGAGAATGTCCCAAGCATCGATTCCTCACCACGCCGGATGGCGAGCCGGGTTTGAATTATTTGTGCGCCGGATACAAGATGTTTTTTCATCACGTGGATCCGTACATGAGGTTTATGGCAGGCCAGCTCCAGCAGGAGCAAGCGCCTGCGAACGTGATGCGCTGGGTCGCGCAGCAGGATGCGGCGAAGTCCGCGAGCGGCAAGGTGGGCCGCAATGCGATGTGCCTGTGCGGCAGCGGGAAGAAGTACAAAGCATGTTGTCTGCGCCCAGGGCATTCTGAGCCTTCCGCAGACAAGTCAAGGGCGGGGTTGTAACGGCATTGCAATAAGGGGGCTAGTCATGATCGACCGACGCGATTTTCTTCTATCCATAGGCGCATCCATCGCCGCGCCAAGCCTGGGCGCGATGGAGCTTGGGAAGCAGCCGGCTTCCACTCCGCTGGCATCTTCTGCTCCTCTGGCATCCTCGGCTCCTCCGGCAAAACCCAACTTTATCGTGATGATTTGCGATGACCTGGGATATGGAGACCTGGGCAGCTACGGGTCGAAACTCCAGACCCCTAACCTGGATGCGATGGCCCGCGAGGGAACGCGTTTCACGCATTTCAATACGCCGAATCCCACCTGCTCGGCGTCCCGCGCCTCTCTGCTCACCGGACGGTACGCGCAGCGCTGCGGCGTCACCCGCGTGTATTTCCCTTATGACAAAGGTG
>JAJZHR010000030.1 GCA_021810815.1 Acidobacteriota bacterium
GCCAGACTGCTTTCCGCCTGGTGGCAAGTATCACTTCCCAGGCGCGCCATTTCGCGCTACCCTTCCGATTGACCCTGAACAAGAGCAACTGTGCCGACCTCCCCACGACAGCTAAGGGGCAGCGTCCACTCTGATGCATCGCCCTCTCCCAGTGTGTTGTCGTCTTGTCGACGCTTGGCCCCAGTTGGAGAGGTGGATCGTGGCAGCAATCTGGTCATCGGAGAAACAGCCGCCGCACGCTCGCTGCTGGGCCGACTATGAAGATATGCTACGGCTCCTTGTGCTTCTTCGGCTTCCGGTAATGATGCTTCTTCTTGCTCTCTGCGTTTGCAATGGCCTTCAGGCGCAAACCGCTGTGGACGGCGCGATCTCAGGAACCGTCAGCGACCAGACGGGCGCTGTGATCCCCTCGGCGGCGATCGAAGCAACTAGCCTGGCAACAGGGAGCATGCAACGCGCACAGGCTGACGGTCGTGGCTTCTACCGCCTGGAGCGGCTCGCACCCGGTTCCTGGAGAGTTGTCATCCGCGCGCCGGGATTCGCTACTTCCACCTCTTCGGCGGTCGAGGCGCGGGTGGGACACACCACAGAGCTGAACGCGAAGCTCGCTCTGGCGGCCGCTGGCGCAACCGTGACGGTGAGCGCGGCGGCAGAGGGCGAACTGAGCAGGCAGAGCGGAGCGTTCGCCAGCGATATTACGCAAAATGAGATCGAGAATCTGCCCAGTCACGGCGAGCGCTGGTCCACCTTCGCCGCGCTGGCTCCGGGTGCGAATACCTCCGACTCCGGGCGGGTCAGCTTTCGCGGCATCTCGCCCCTGATGAACAACAACACGGTGGACGGGGGGAATGACAATCAGGCTTTTTCGTCCGAAGGCGAAGGCCGCGGCCAGGGCCAATACAGCATCTCGCAATACTCCGTGCGCGAGTTTCGCGTGAACACGGCGAGCTACTCCGCGCAGTATGGCGGAGCGGCTGGCGGCGTTGTGAACACCGTCACCCGCAGCGGGTCGAACGTGTTGCGCGGCACACTCTTTGGCTATCGCGAGGACAGCGATTGGGGAGCGAGCAATCCCTTCACGCTGCGGAACGTGTATCACAAGGCTACGGGCATCACGACCGTCGAGGCGGTGAAGCCGAGGCAGATTCGCGACCAGTACGGAGCGGCGGTGGGCGGGCCTCTGCTGCGCGACCGGCTGTTCTTCTTTTACTCGTTCGACGGCCTGCACCGCAGCTACCCCTTCGTCTCCTCGCCGTCCAGCCCGAGCTTTCTCATGCTCACAGCTAACCAGCTTGCGCTGCTGGCGAATCGTGGTGTGCGGCAGTCGCAGATTGACGCTGCCATGCTCTACCTGACTGGCCTGACAGGCGTCGCCGCGCGCACTGCGGACCAGACGATCCATTTTCCCAAGCTCGACTGGCAGATCGGCGAGCGCAACCATCTGAGCGCGCAGTACAACCGGATGCGGTCCGGCGCGCCGGCAGGATCGCTGACCACGCCTGTAGTGAATTACGCTGCGACCAGCCTCGGCAACCGTTTCCTCAAGATCGATTCGGCGCAGGCGCGATGGCTCACGTTTATGACAGAGAACATCACCAGCGAGCTGCGCTACCAGCATGGCCGCGACCTTGCGTATGAGACAGCGCAGACTCCAGCCGTGGGCGAGCCGAACACCGGCCCCGACGGACTGCCGCCACAGGTTCAGATCGGCATTGGCGGCCTCACGTTCGGCACTCCGGCGTCGGTGCTCAGCAGGTCCTATCCCAACGAGCATCGCGAGCAAGGCACGGAGACGATCACCTGGGTCCATGGGAGCCATATGATCACCGCTGGCGTGGACTACAGCCACGTCCACGATGTCATCAACGCTCTGCGCGACCAGGAGGGGGCCTACCGCTATGACAAGCTGGAGGACTGGATCACCGATTACATCTTCAGCGCGAGCGCGTATCCAAACGGCGGCTGCCCGTCTATCTTTTCCCAGCCGCATTCCTTCTGCTTCACGTCCTACTCGCAGGGCTTCGGCCCCGGCTTTGTTTCCTTCTCGACCGGGGATTATGCGGGCTTCGTGCAGGACGATTGGAAGCTGATTCCAAGCCTGACGCTGAACCTGGGGATGCGCTACGAGTACGAGCAACTTCCAGCAGCGCAGCACCCCAACCCTGCTCTGGATGCTGCGTTCGGCCACGTCGGCTCGACTTCGCGCCTGCCCAGCGACCGGAACAACTTCGCGCCGCGGTTCGGATTCGCATGGTCGCCCAGAAGCCTGCGGCGCACCGTTCTGCGGGGCGGCTATGGGCTGTACTACGGACGCATGATCAACGCAACCATTGAGAGCGCACTGTTGGACACCGCCGTTCTGGACCCGCGCACCAACCTGCCAGCGAGCAACTTCCTGATCCGTGTCACTCCGAAGACGACCACCAGCAGCCCTACCTGCGTCAACAGCGGCATTGCCATGTTCGGCTATCCATGCACCTTCCCTGCGTACCCTGCTGGCATCGCCGCAAAGACCACCGGCGCGGTGATCTTCGACCGTGGATTCCGCGCGCCGATGATTCAGGAGGGAGACTTCAGCGTGGAGCAGGAGGTCGGCAAAAAGACCGTTCTGACCGCCAGCTACCTGATGAGCGAAGACCGCCAACTTCCAAACTTCGTTGATATCAACATCGCACCATCCACAGGCACGCAAACCTTCAGCATCCAGGGTGGACCGGCGAAGAATGGCACGCTGACGGGCGAGACCTTCGTCCTGCCGGTGTACACATCGCGCATCAACACCAATTACGGAGCCGTGACCGACATCCGGTCCAACGTCTCCGGCAGCTACAACGCGCTGGTGGTAGAGGTGCGCCGCAGGATGGACCACGGTATCCAATTTCGCTTCAACTGGACCTGGTCGAAGGCGCTCGATTTCGGCCAGAACGGCACCATTGGCTATGCGAGGAGCGATCAGCTCGATCCTTTTCAGATTCGCTATGACAGGTCGCTGTCGAACTACAATTTTCCGCACAAATTCGTCGTCACCATGCTGGCCGCACCGCAATTCCACATGGAGAACCGCACATTGAGAGTGCTGGCGAACGGATGGGAGGTCGCGCCCATCTTCGTGGATGTCAGCGGACGGCCCTACAGCTTCAACATCACCGGAGGGCCCCATCTCCTCGGCGGCCACAGGAGCATCAACGGCTCCGGCGGCGCGCGCTACCTGCCGACCGTTGGCCGCAACACGATGCGCCTGCCAGACACCGCCAATCTCGATCTGCGCCTGTCGCGGACATTGCGTTTCGGTAGGCAGTTCGGCCTGGAGGCATTCGGCGAGGCCTTCAACCTGCTCAACAGGGAAAACTATTCCGGCCTGAACACAACCGCGTACCTGGTGGGCGCGACCGAGCATGGCGTGACGCAGTTGCTGTACCAGGACGCCTCGCGCTCCGGGACTCCATTCGGCCAGTTCAGCTCTGCCGGCACCAGCGTTTATCGGGAGCGTCAGGTGCAGATTGCGTTGCGCCTCCACTTCTAGCGGTTTGCTTTCTGGCAATTTATTTGGCCAATCGCTGCGTGGCTGAGGTAGTATCCAAGTGGTCCGACCAACCCATGCAGCGTTCGATTCAAAGGAAGACTCATGATGAAGAAAGCATTTGCGCGCATCCTTCGTTCTGCCGCCATCCCCGCCACCCTGGCCGCAGTCAGCCTCTTCGCCATCAGCGCATCCGCCCAGCCAAACCCATGCGACCCTCACTCCTATGGAGCAAAGGCCGATGGCAAGAACAAGGACACGGTGGCGATCCAATTGGCTATTGACGCATGCGCGAAGCAGGGCGGGGGAACTGTTCTGCTCAGCGGCGGAACCTTCCTTAGCGCGCCGATTGTGCTGCGCAGCAACATCAATCTGCACATCGACAAGGGAGCAACGCTGCTCGGCTCGCCCGACCACGCCGACTATCCTGCAAAGACGGAGTTCCGGAACCCCGGCCTGCAATCGCTCATCAGCGCGACCAACGCCGAGAATGTCTCCATCACCGGCGACGGCACCATCGATGGCAACGGAGAGACCTGGTGGGAGATGGCGCGCAAGACCAAAGGGTCGAGCATTCTGGGCTCTGACCATCCGCGCCCCCGGGGTATCGTCTTCGACCACTCGAAGCACATCCTGATGGAGGGCGTGACGGTGCAGAACTCACCCTTCTGGCAGATCGTTCCTTACTACTCCGATGGCATCACCATCCGGAACATTCGCGTACTGGCGCCGCAGCATGCGCCGAACACAGATGGCATCGATCCCTTTTCGTCGAGCAACGTCCTGATCGAGCATGTTTACGAGGATGTGGGCGACGACGACATTGCTATCAAGTCCGGCGCGATCAATTCGCCCGGGCCGGACGCTCCCAGCAAGAACATCATCATCCGTGACTGCACCTTCGATCATGGGCACGGTGTGAGCGTTGGCAGCGAGATGGCCGGCGGTGCGCAGAACATCCTCGTCGAGCGCATCCACATGAAAGGCACCGACAATGGCGTGCGCGTGAAGGCCAATCGGGACCGCGGCAACGACATGGGCAACATGGTCTTCCGCGACATCGACATGGTGGACGTGAAAGACGCGATCATCATCAGCGAGTATTACCCGCACTTGCTGCCGGAGGCTGGCGAGAAGGCGCAGCCAGTGCAGAGGCTCACACCCCACTTCCACGACATTACGGTGGAGAACGTGAAGGCAACAGGCAGCAAGCTGGCCGGGGTGATCGTCGGCCTGCCGGAGTCGCCAGCGCTGAACATTGTCCTGAAGAACGTCTCCATCAGCGCGGAGAAGGGGCTCACCATCGGCGATGCCACGGTGACCCTGGACCACGTGAACATCCAGGTGCAGCAGGGCGAGGCGATCACGGTCGCTCCCAGTGCCAAGGTGACCACGATCAAGTAATTACTTTGTCGTCTCGCCCCAAGGGTGGCTGTCCCTCCCTTGGGAGCGAGGTGGCGTCTGAATCATGGAGGCTCCTGCGGGAACCGCCCTGTTGTGACGTGTCTGTCTGGGAAGATCCTGTCTGTGTTTCCTCCATTGAGGCACGGTCTGCGTGGGAAGTTGCAATGGCCGAGAAGCGCGTGCGCGTCAGGGTCTCAGGATAATTTTCCTGGATGTAGGTCATCATTTTTTCCCGCACCACGCAGCGCAGGTCGAACTGGTCGCTGGAGTTGCGCGCGCTCATGAGGCAGCGCAACTCCATGGCGTGCTCCGAGAGGTTAGTCACCTGCAGCCCCAGGCCACTTTGTCCCACAGCGGCGACTCCTCCACGATCTGCTTCAAACGCTGCCGCAGCGGCTCTACGGGGACGGAGGAGTCCACATAGAGGAAGGACGTCCCCAGTAGCTCTGCGCTCTCTCTGGTCCAGTTCTGGAAGGGCTGATCGATAAAGTAGGTGAGCGGTACGATCAGCCTTCGCAGATCCCAGATCTTCACCACCACGTAGGTCGTTCGGATCTCTTCGATGCGCCCCCACTCGCCCTCGACGATCACCACGTCATCGAGGCGGATGGGCTCGGTGAGCGCAATCTGAAAGCCGGCGAGGAAGTTCGAGGCTGTTGACTTGGCTGCTGTCGCCAACACCAGGCTGGCCAGTCCTGCGGATGCGATCAGACCCGTGCCGTAGTGCCAGATGCGCGGATCGTGGAAGGTCCAAAGAAGTCCGCCAGCATCGATGATGACGATGAAGCCAATGAGGACGCGGCGGAATATGGTCATCCGGGTGCGGATACGGCGGGCGCGGATGTTGTCGGCAGAGGAGATGTCGTAGTGTCGGACCAGAGCGTTCTCCAGCACGTAGACGAGGCCAACAGCAAACCATCCCAGGCCCAGCACCAGGATCATCTGCAGCGCCTGGCGGACGATGTCCCTCATGCCACCCGAAAGCGGCACCCAGGGCAGCACCAGCAGCGTGCATGTGGCAATGAAAATAACGCGCGCGGGACGCTGAAGATATTTCTTGAGGCCGAGGAAGGAGCCGAATTGAACGCTCTCCTTCCTCCTGAGCACACGAAAGAAGATGAAGTGCGCGGCATTACTGAAGACCAGCGCTGCGCAGAATAAAAAGAGGGCTAGGAACCATCCGTGCCACGCGTAAATGAGATGCGTCATTGAGGATTCGACGTCCTGACGAGGGATTTTGCGCAGTAACCGGTTAGATGCCCATCCCAGTGTCGCTGTCGCTCTCACACACGCGCAGTCGGTTACAAAGCGCCGCCGAGAAGGGTTCTCAGGGCGCGGACGTATTGTGCAAGCTCAGAGCGCCCCAGTTCAGTGATGCGGTAGAAAGATAGGGGTTTGCGCTGCACAAACTTCTTTTCCGTCTCAATGTAGCCGGACTCCTCGAGTTTTAGCAGGTGTGCTCCGAGGTTTCCGTCGGTGGATCCTGTTTTTTCGCGCAACCAGGTGAACTCGACCCGGTCCACGCCTGTGAGCAGAGAGAGGATCGCCAGCCGTAGCTTGCCGTGGATGACCGGGTTCAATTCCGGCAAGCCAGCAGGTTCAGCGGCGTGCGCGTTGGGGTCCGCCGGAGGCCCGGCGGTGGCTTGCGCAGGTTTGTCACGCATGGGCCAGCCGCCCTTTATCGCGGGCCTCAAGAGCCATCAGATAGGCTCCAAAGCCAAAGTTCCCGATGAGGGTTCCGGCCAGCAGAATCGGCAGCAGCAGCGTGTCCACGACATTGAAGGAAGCGACGCCGCAAGCCCACCAGACGATGGCAATCACGAATTGCGTCTTCCACTTCAGCGTGATGCTGCTGGCCGCGTTTGCCAGGCCGATGAGGATTTCGATTCCCGCGAGCATCACTTGAGGAGTGGTCCAGGCATGGCTGAATGCGCCGCCAAAGGCAAAGAGGAAGATGCTGCATCCCATCGAGATCCAGATTCCCGCAAGCGCCCTGGACTGGGTCGTCTGTGGCTGGGCCTTCGATTTCGCGCTCTGGACCAGAGCGCCTGCTATAGCGGTGAGTGTCATGATGACCGGCCATGCGAGGTTGGGGTGTGGCAGGAAGTAAACCCAGCCGATCGCGACAAGGTACCCTGTGCCCCATAGCAGGAACATCCATCCGTTGTAGGTGGTGCTGCGGCGGCCATCCTGCACCATCTGCTCCATGAGCGAAAGGCGGCTGAGAAGTTCATCTTTTGTTTCAGTGGTCATGGGCTCCTCCTTGTTATACATAGAGTACTCTATTGTGCAGAGTATATCATGTCAAGGAGAAAATAGGGGCAACTTGCAGCTCCTGCGCGCGTCTAAGATGTAAGCCGCAAGTTATTTATAATCAACAATAAGTTGCATCAAACCCCAAGCAACGGTAAGATTCTGCGATTGTGGCCATGAAAAAGCAAGCTCCCGGAAATTCACCCCAGTACCTGCGATCCCGCGTTGGAAAAGTCTGCGTTGCCATTACTGGTTCAACTGCGGCGGAGATGGTCGACCGCGCTGAAGCAGTGGTTAAAGAGAACCCGTTTTTGGAATTCCGGATTGACTATCTGGATAAGCCGCTGCTGGCTTTGCCCAAGCTGAAGCAGTTCCTCGCGGACCATAGCCAGGCCATCGCGATTGCAACCTGCCGACGCGAGTCAAATGGCGGCCGGTTCAAGGGAACTGTGGCCAGCGAAGTCGAAGTGCTGGAGAAGGCCGCCGGGGCGGGCTTCCACTTGGTGGACATCGAACTGCAGAGCGCCGAGACGCTGAAGAAGCCCGGCGTGGAGAAGTTGGCCAGCCACGGCGCAGGGCTGCTGATCAGCTATCACGACTTCGAAGCGACCCACGATCTGGATGCTATTTTTGAGCGCATTCTTCCCTTCGATCCGACGTTCGTAAAGATCGTTCCTACGGCGAAGACGCTGTCGGACAACATCACGCTGATGCGGTTTCTGGAGAGCAGCGCCGACCGGGCTGACGTCATCGGCATCTGCATGGGCGACTACGGCCTCATCAGCCGGGTGCTGGGCGTGCGCGCTGGAAGCCTGTTCACCTTCGCCTCCGCGACTGTTGGCGAGGAGACCGGGCCGGGCCAGATCGCAGCTCGCACGCTGGTGGAGACCTATCGCATCGACCAGGTGGATCGCGCGACCAAGGTGTACGGTGTGGCCGGCAACCCGATCAAGCATTCCCTCTCCCCGATCATGATGAACACGGCCTTCCGCAGGGAGACGGTGAACGCGGTGTACCTGGCTCTGCAGACCAGCAAGCTCAGCGACCTGATGCACTTGGTGAAGGAAGTGCCGCTGCAGGGTTTGAGCGTCACCATGCCGCTGAAGCAGGAGATTGTGAAGCACATGGAGCGCACGGACTCCTTGTCCGTCAAGATCGGTGCGATCAACACCGTTTCGCGCATGCCGGACGGCAAGCTCTACGGCTTCAATACGGATGTGGCAGGCATTGTCGGGCCGCTGGAGAAGCGGCTGCCGCTGCGTGGCGCGAAGGTGCTGGTGATGGGAGCTGGAGGATCTGGCCGCGCCGCCGTGTTCGCCCTGCGGGACAAGGGTGCTGAGGTCTTCCTGCTGAACCGCACAGCTCCCACCGCGGCCAAGCTGGCCAAGGAGTCCGGAGCGAAGATCATGAAGCGCGAGGCGATGGCGAAGACGACGTTCGACGTCATCATCAACGCCACGCCCGTCGGTCAGGCAGGCCAGAAGGTGCAGAGCCTGCTGGAGCCTGACGAGATGAATGCCAGCTATGTCTTCGATTTCGTATACAACCCCGTGGAGACGCCGCTGATCCGCATGGCACGGCAGAAGAGCATCGGCATCATCACCGGCGTGGAGATGTTTGTGCAGCAGGGAGCGCGCCAGTTCGAAATCTGGACGGGCAAGCCTGCGCCGGAAGAAGAGATGCTGCGCGTCGTCATCCATGCACTTCGCCAGCAGGCGGAGGCAGAGACCGCAGGCAAGGACGCTTCCACCGAGGGAGACGAAGCCAAGGCAGCCAGGAAAGCCAAGGTCAGGGGCTGAGAAACGCTTCCCCGGAGGCTCATCGCTCAAGGCTCATGGCTGAAAATCCATGAGCCTTGTTTGTTTCGGCTACACTTCTCATCATGCG
Source organism: Acidobacteriota bacterium (assembly GCA_021810815.1). Lineage (GTDB taxonomy): Bacteria > Acidobacteriota > Terriglobia > Terriglobales > Acidobacteriaceae > JAJZHR01. The sequence goes on from JAJZHR010000030.1 coordinate 9,065, forward strand.
CTACGTGCTTGCCGTGCTCGCCATCGCCGGAATCTTCGTCTCCACGATTGCCCTGAGAATTCACTACTCCACCGACGCTCCTCCATGCAGCATCAGCGAGCATTGGGATTGCGGCACGGTGAATCATTCACGCTATTCCGAGCTTGGCGGATTTCCCGTTGCGGGCATGGGCATCATCGGCTACACGGCGATTCTTCTTCTGCTGGTGTTCGATGGCCGCGCCAGCCGTCGGCTGGTTGTGCTGGCCTCCTTGGCGGGCTTGGGCTTCGCGCTCTACCTCAGCAGCATCGAGGCCAATGTTCTGCATATCTGGTGCCTCTACTGCGTCATCTCGCAGGGCATCATCGCTGCCATCACGCTGCTGGCATTCATACGAGCCATGAGTGACAGGCGTTTGCGCAGTGCCTCCAATTGAGTCAGGACTGCGCTTGAATTCATGACAGCAGAAGCAGGAATGCTGTGCGGCGGACACGTGGCATTCGCGGGCTCTGTCCTTTGCGGTGGAAGCTTGCAAAGGATAGGCCGCCTGCCTGGTCCATTGCGGGTCAGAGGTAGGCTTGCGCCATGCGCTGCCACCATGGCCAGTCGTGGCCGGCATCGTCTCCCCAGACGTCCAGGCGGTGCGGGATGTGTTTCGCGCGGAAGAGGGCGGCCAAGCGCTCGTTCTGGTCCCAGCATTGGTCGTGGACGCCGGTGGCCAGCACGTAGGTGTTGCGCCGGTAGCGCTCCAGGAACCAGGGGTCGCACATATTGGCGATGTACTGCATGGGGATGTGGAAGTAGCAGTCCTGGTCATGGTAGCCGTGCAGGAAGCTGGACAAGTCGAAGGTGCCGCTCATCGACAGGAAGCCGCTGAAGATGTCCGGATGGCGCAGGGCGATGTTGACAGCATGATAGCCTCCGAAGCTGCATCCCAGGGAGACCAGATTGGAGTTGTTGTTGCGGCTGCGGATCAGTGGCAGCACCTCTTCCATCACATAGCTTTCGTACTGCATGTGGCGGACGATCTTCTGCCGGCCGGTGGAGTTGCGGTTGTACCAGCTCTCCATGTCCACCGAGTCGACGCAATAGAGCAGGATTTCGCCCGCCTCGATCTTGCCAGCCACCGCAGCAACCATGCCGTGATCCTCAAACTCGTAAAATTTTCCGCCCGAGGTCGGGAAGGCGACGCAGGGAATGCCGGTGCTGCCGTGGTCGCCGGAGAAGACGAGCAGTTCCATCTCGCGACGCAGACGCGGCGAGAACCATTTGTGGTATTCGCGATTCATCGTTCATCCTTCTACTCTGAGCATCCACTTTCGGCGTGTCGCTCCGTGCTCAAGCGCGTCTAATAATCTGAAAAGTCATCCTACTGCAACAGGCGGCCCTGCATGTTTGATGCTCAATTCGACGTGGCCCGGCCCGAAAATCCTCTGCCTGACTTTCCTCGTCTGGATTTGCACCGCGGTTTTCGATCAAGTTTCCTTCAGGCAGACCGCGATCTGATTGTCTATCGGCCCGCATCTTCCCACGCTGACGCCTCGCGCTCTCTCCCGGTTCTCTACCTTCATGATGGTCAGAACCTCTTCGACGGACGCACCTCCTACATTCCCGGCAGGACGTGGGGCATTCAGGAGACCGCAGACGCTCTGATCGCCGCAGGCGAGGTTGCACCGCTGCTCATCGTAGGCATCTACCACGCAGGCGAGAAACGGGTGGATGAGTACACCCCCACCCGGGATGCTGGAGTCGGCGCAGGAGGGCAGGCGGCGCTGTATGGGCGCATGTTGCTGGAAGAGATCATGCCTTTCATCGGCAGGCAATACCGTGTGCTGCCGGGGCCCGAGAGCACCGGGGTGGGTGGGTCGTCGCTTGGCGGCCTGCTCAGCCTCTATCTTGCCCTTGAAAATTCCGGGGTATTCGGCAAAACGGCCGTGCTTTCGCCATCCCTGTGGTGGGCCGACCGCAGCATTTTTTCCTTTTTGCCGAAAGAGCCTCGGCAGGAGGCGGAGAAGCCGCGGATATGGCTGGACATGGGAATGTCGGAGGGCAGCAGCGGCCTGCGCGATGCCGACCTGCTCCACCGGACGCTGGTGCAGACAGGATGGGTAGACGGCGCGGACGTGAGCTACCTGAGAGTTCCTGGAGGGACGCATGAAGAATCAGCCTGGGCAAAGAGGGTGGGGCCGATGCTGAAATTCCTGTTTCCCGGAAAGCGATGCGGCTTCGCCACTGGAAGAGCCCACGTCTTATCAAAGTAAAAGCGAGACGTGGGGTGCCCGCTGCTTGCCCGTCCTTCAAAGAGGACTTTGCCTGCTCCGTCGAAGAAGACTTGCCAATCCATCGAGA
>JAJZHR010000475.1 GCA_021810815.1 Acidobacteriota bacterium
GTTGACCCGGACGCTCTGCGGCAGTCGCTCGCCGAGGTCTATCCCACGAGCAACATTCAAGTGGAGGGGCATGAGGGACGGGTGTATCTTTCCGGCACCGTTCCGACACAGGAGATTGCAGACGGAGCAGCGAAGATGGCGGTGCCGTATGCCAAGGATGTGGTGAATTCCCTCCGCGTGGTTGCTGTCCGCGGGAAGCAGGTCCAGTTGAAGCTCCGCATTGTGGAGGTGGATCGCACGCGGATGGAGCAGTACGGCATCAACTTCTTCTCCGGAGGAAGCAGGTATCCGGGCAGCCTTACGACCGGTCAGTTCGCCTCGTCGATCACACCTCCGACTGGCCCTGGAGTTCCGGTCATGGCGACCAATCCGCTGAACTTGTTCCTGTACAGCACCGGGATCAACCTCGGCGTGACGATTGCGGATCTGGAGCAGAAGCAGATCCTGCAGGTGCTTGCCGAGCCGACGCTGACAGCGATGAGCGGTCAGTCTGCGAAGTTCCTCTCCGGGGGCCAGTTCCCGTTTCCAGTGGTGCAGGGCGGCGGCGTCGCGGGCATGGCTCCGGCCATCACGATCATGTTCCAGCCCTATGGCATCAAGATGGACTTCACGCCGACGGTGAATGCGGACGGCTCGATACGCCTGAAGGTGGCGCCTGAAGTGAGCGCTCTGGACTACTCGAACGCGGTCACCATCTCCGGCTTCACGATTCCTGCGCTTTCGACGCGACGCGCCGAGACGGAAGTGGAGATCAAGAGCGGGCAGACCTTCGCCCTCTCCGGTCTTCTGGACCACCGGACGACGGAGAACCTGAGCCAGTTGCCCGGCCTGTCGCGGCTGCCTGTGCTGGGGAAGCTATTCATCTCAAAAACGTACAACCACTCGATCGTCGAGCTTGTGGTGCTGGTGACGGCAACGGTGGTGGATCCTTTGACCGACACCACGGTGCCGACGGAGCCCAAGCCCGCCGTGCCGAATATGCAGCAGAATACGTTCGACCATCAGCTTTCGAAAGAGCAGAAGATTGAGCCCATCAAGCCGTAGGGCCTCTCGCGAAGAAACGATATGTCAGCAAGCACTCTCCAATCCGATCACGTGGTCCAGGCGGTCTTCAGCGTTTGCGCGTCGCCGGATGTCTCGATGGCCGCGATGGCAGCCTGCGAGAAGGTGGTCGGCTCCGCGTTCGCAGGCGAGTTCCATGACTATTTCAGCGCCGACCGGCGCCCGCAGTTCTCCCAGACGCTGAAGTCGGCGGCTGGTTGCGTTGCACTGGTGGACTGCGATCGCGATCCAGAGCTTGCGCTGGACACCATGGAGCGGCTGCGAGCCGCTCCTCTGCAGAACCTGAGCATCGTTGCTTTTGCCTCTCAGGTGGAGGCCACCTATCTGCTGGGAGCGATGCGCGCCGGATGCAATGAATTTCTGACGAAGCCAGCGAGCACCGAGGCCCTGCACGATGCCCTGATGCGGTTCCAGAGCGCGCATCTTGCGGATTCCGTGAGCAAGAGCTTTGGCAGGGTCATCTGCTTCTTTGGAGCGAAGGGAGGCGTCGGCACCACGACGCTGGCGGTGCATCTGGCAAACAACCTCGTCCGCCGGCATCGCAAGCGCACGTTGCTCATCGACCATCGCCACGAGCTTGGCCACGTGGCGCTCTATCTCGGACTGAAGGATGGGCAATACCACTTCGATGAGCTAGTCCGCAACGCGGACCGACTTGACGCCGACCTGCTCAACGGCTTTGTGGTTCGCCATTCAAGCGGCATTGAGGTGCTGTCCTCGCCGGACGGCTGCGCTCCCGAGCACCAGAGCAACCCGGAGGAGATCCAGGTTGTGTTGAACTTTCTCCGAACGCAATACGATTATGTGATTCTGGATTCCTTCATGGGCTACAAGGAGCTTGTTCCGCCGCTGCTGCATGCGAGCGACGAGGTGATCCTGGTGTCAACGCCGGATGTGGCCGCGCTGCGCGATCTGGCGCGCCGCGTGGAGCACATCAGTCTGATCGACAACAACACCAGCAAAGTGCGCATCGTCATCAACCGCTCCACCTCTGACGATGCCGTCTCGGCGGAGCAGATCGAAGCCGCCGTGCGCTTTCCGGTGTGGATCGCGATCCCGAACAACTACGCCGACCTGCTGCGCGCCATCAATGCCGGCGAGCCTATTGCAGCGCAGCATCGCTCCGCCTTTGCCCAGCAGATCAGCAAGTGGGCCGACAGGCTTATCTCCGCGACCACTGCGCAAGTAGAGCCAAGAGCAGCCGCCAAGAATCGCTTCTCGTTCTGGCCGATGAAGCGAGAAACGATCGCTTAGAGATGCCCCGGCTTCACCGGCTATCAAGGTGGTCGGCCAGAGCCATCAAGGGAGAGGGAAAGGCTTGATGAGACCCTCCCTGGAACAATCGCCAAGAAGATGGCCAAAGGAAGCAAAATGTCTGAGAACGTTCTACAGATGATGTCTGGTCCAGCGAGGCCAGCGCTTAACGTCGTTCCGTCGCGCTCTCCGACGGCGTTTGGCGAAGTTGCCATGCATGCGCTGAAGACGGCTGTGCATCATGAGTTGATCAAGCGAATGGATCTCGACAAGCTGGCCGCCATGCAGAACGATCCCGGGGGTCGGCAGAAGCTGCTGCAGACCATCTCTCAGCTGGTAGGCGAGCAGAATGTCCCTCTCAGCTCCGTGGATCGCGACAGCATCGCCAAAGAGGTGATGGACGAGGTGTTCGGGCTGGGCCCGCTGGAGCCGTTGCTGCATGACCAGACGGT
>JAJZHR010000476.1 GCA_021810815.1 Acidobacteriota bacterium
TGTGCGTTGCCATGACTCCCATAGCCAGGAAGTGAAATGCCGAAGCAAGCAGTCATCATTGGAGCGGGGCCAGCCGGTCTCACGGCAGGCCTTGAGTTCCTGCGCCGCTCTGACATCCAGCCGATCCTCCTCGAAGCCAGCCAGGAGATCGGGGGCATCTCCCGCACCGTCCGCTACAAGGGCAACCGCATGGATATTGGCGGCCACCGATTCTTCTCCAAAAGTGACCGCGTCATGGACTGGTGGACGGAGCTTATGCCGCCCGTTGCCAATGAAGCAGGTGGCGAGGCCGCGATTTCATATCAGAACAAGCAGCGCACGGTCGCCGCCGCCGCCGCCCAGCCAGCGAGTGACGACCTCGTCATGCTCATTCGCCCGCGCAAGAGCCGCATTTATTACCTGCGCAAATTCTTCGACTACCCCATCACCCTCACCGCGAACACGCTCAATAATCTCGGCGTCGTCCGCACGCTCAAGGTGGGCTTCAGCTATCTCTACGCGCAGCTCCGGCCCATCAAGCCAGAAAAAAGCCTGGAAGACTTCCTCATCAACCGCTTCGGCCGCCAGCTCTATCTCACCTTCTTCAAGAGCTACACCGAAAAAGTGTGGGGAACGCCTTGCAACGAGATCAGCGCGGAATGGGGGGCCCAGCGCATCAAGGGCCTGTCCCTCACCACCGCCGTCAAGCACTTCCTGAAGAAGATGCTTGCTTCGAAGCCGAAGGACGTCGCCCAGAAGCACACAGAGACCTCGCTCATCGAGCAGTTCATGTATCCCAAGTTTGGTCCTGGACAGCTCTGGGAGCATGTCGCCGATCTCATCCAGCAGAAAGGCGGCGAGCTGCACCTGGGCTGGCGCGTGGACAAGCTCAACATCTGCGAATGCTTGGGCGAACGGCGCGTCACCTCCATCGAAGCTGTGCATGACAGCGGCGAACGGCGCACCTTCCCCGGTGACTATTTCTTCTCCACCATGCCCATGCGCGAGCTGGTCAACGCGATGAGCGCTGATGTCCCTGCGAACGTCCGCGAAGTCAGCGACGGCCTGCAGTATCGCGATTTCATCACCGTCGGCCTGCTGGCGAACAAGCTCTCCGTAAAGGAGAGCGATGGATCGCTGCTGAAGGACACGTGGATCTACATCCAGGAGCCGGACGTTATCCTTGGCCGTCTGCAGATCTTCAACAACTGGAGCCCGCATCTGGTTAACGATGCAAGCAAGGTGTGGATCGGCCTGGAGTATTTCTGCTACGAGGGCGACGATCTGTGGAGCATGACCGATGACAATCTCAAAGCCTTCGCCATTGCCGAGGCAGCGAAAATCGGCGTTCTGAAGGCCGAGGATGTCATCGACGCGCATGTCGTCCGCGTGCCCAAGACGTATCCCGCCTACTTCGGCACCTATGACCGCTTTGACGAGTTGCGCGCCTACACCGACACCTTCGAGAACCTCTTCCTCGTTGGTCGCAACGGCATGCACAAGTACAACAATCAGGATCACTCCATGCTCACCGCAATGACAGCTGTCGATAACATCATTGCGGGCAATATGGACAAGGCCAGCCTATGGGGCATCAACACCGAGCAGGAGTACCACGAGGAAAAGAAGTAAGCCGCTCATCGCTGAAAGCTCATCGCTGAAAGTTCAAGCGGGCATCGCAGCAGTCAAATCTTCCGTGCGAGTGCGACCCTGGCGATGCCTTGCAAGTCTTCCACAAACCTCACATCGCTCCATCCGCGCAGCAATTCCGAGATGTGCGTGCTCTGCCCCCAGCCGATCTCCATCGCAAGCAGCCCACCCTTGCGCAATACGCCAGCCGCCTGGGGAATCAGCCGCTCGTAAACCTCGAACCCTGTCTCTCCTGCGAACAGGGCCAGCGCAGGCTCAAACGCGCTCACCTGCGCATCCAGCGATTCGCGCTCGCCGAGCCGCACATACGGCGGATTGGAGACGACCACATCGAATCGCTCGTCTGCGACAGCCTCCAGCAGGTCAGAGTGCAGAAACAGCACCCGTTCCCCGACGCCATTCTCTTCCGCATTCTGTTGCGCAATGCGCAGAGCGGCATCTGACAGGTCCAGCGCGTGAACCACGGCTCGCGGCAGCAGCTTCGCCAGCGCCACCGCAATTGCGCCTGACCCGGTACCCACATCAACAATGCGCACGGCCTCGTCCTGTGTGACCGTGTTCAGTACAGCCTCCACCAGGTGCTCTGTCTCCGGCCGCGGAATCAAAACATCCGGCGCCATGCGGAAGCGCAACCCGTAGAACTCCTGCTCGCCGACAATGTATTGAATGGGCCGCCCTGTCACGCGCTCCGCGATCAGCACATCATAGCGGGCGCTCTCCTCAGCGGTCAGCTCACGCTCAGGACGAGCCATCAGGGCAGCCCGGCCCAGCGAAAGCGCATGCATCATCAGCAGCTCCGCATCGCGGGCAGCGTTCCCGGCTGCTGGAGTCGCAGCCTCCAGGCGAGCCCGCCCACGCTTCTGAGCCTCTAGCGCGGTCACAATAGCTCAGGCCGCCGCGCCGGACTCTGCCTTCAGCAGTTCGGCCGTGTAGTGCGTCGTCAGGGCGTCGATGGTCGGCTGCAGGCGGCCTTCCATCACCTCTGCAAGCTGATGGTTCGTCAGCCCAATGCGGTGGTCGGTCAGCCGGTTCTGCGGGAAGTTGTACGTGCGTATCTTCTCGCTGCGGTCGCCGGAGCCCACCTGCTGCTTGCGCTCCTTCGCCATCTCCTGGTGCTGCCGCTCCAT
>JAJZHR010000031.1:0-5331 GCA_021810815.1 Acidobacteriota bacterium
TTCGGAAGAAGCAGCTTGCCATCGCCTATTTGAAGGGGCATCCAGATATAGCGGGAGTCCCAGAGTGTTTTCGGCGTCCAGCGGTCGCCCATGTAAATGACGGAGGTGCTCTTGCGGCCGACCACCTTCAGCAGCATGCTCGACTGCGAATCATAGGTGTTGGTTTCTGGCGGAGCGATATTCTTCATTTCACTCCAGGGCCCGGCGATGCTTGTTGCCACCGCATAGACATTCGGGTTGGGCCGCCAGCCCGTCATATGCGAGCCGACGACGTAATAGAGGCCGTTGTAGTGGACGACTGCGCCTCCCTCCAGCGGAGCTTTGATGAAGCTCACTTCCTTCTCCACGCTCATGGAGTCCGCGGATAGCTTCGCAATAAAAAATCCATGCGTGGGGCGGGATTCGAAGATGAGGTACGCGGATCCATCGTCGTCGATAAACTGGCCGATGTCGCGGCTTTCCTGGCCGAGCGGACGGAAGCTCTTCACATACTTGTAAGTCCCATCCACTTTGTCGCTGACGGCGACGGCAACTCGCGCAAGCTTGTAGCTGGGCGAATCGAGGTGCATATACAGGACGAACTTTTTCGTCTGACGGTTGTAGAACACCTTCGGGCGCTCCAGAACCCATCGGCCGCCAATATGCTCCGGATCCGCGATCGCCAGCACCTGCTTGCGAAATTTCCAATGCGAAAGATCGTGCGATGAATAGCACGAGACATAGCGCTTGTCAGGGTCGTTGGATGGGGAGCGGTCTTCGCCAAACCAGAAGTAGGTGTTCTTCAACCGAAGGATGCCGCCGCCGTGCGCCTGTATCTCCTGGCCGCGGTTGTCCAGCCACGGCTCACCGGGTTGGATCCAGGCTTGCTTTTGAGCAAGCAGAGGCGTCGATGGGGGAAATACCGCAGCGGCGAAGAGGATTGCCAATAGCCCGAGTAGCGTCCGACTGTGCATGGTTGCTGGCCTTCCATTCATAGTTTCAATGCCACATCAGGGGAGCTTCGAATCACAACATGGCGAGGGTCGCGGAGTCGAAGCGGACCTCTGTTGCTATCTCGCCCAGGCCGGAGCTGAGAAAGATGCCGGCGGCCATCTTGCCGGCAGGTGCGTGAACTGCCGCAAGCTCCGACCATGTTATGCCATCCCGCGAAGTGGCCGCGCGAAACATCCCTTGCACGCGCTGGAGTCGGAGCCAAAGCGGTTCAACGACTCGTCCGTACTTGATCGCAGGGGCCGCCAACTCCTGCGCGCCTATCGACTGCAGGTCTGCTCCGTCTCCTCGCGGAAGATGAGGGAGGTTGACCATGCGGGGTGCTCCGATTGGCCGGTTCGCAAGGGTGCTGCCCAGATGTTCAAGAGGCTGATCGAGAGGCTGGCGTATGCGGGGTCGCCGTGACGCACCACATCAACGCGGATGGATAGGCCGCGTTGATGTCGCTGTCGAAGTACTGAAACCGCACATTTGGATTGCGCCCAAGCTTCAGAGCTGCGAGTTGAATCTCGCCCTGCTCCGAGGACCCTCTTGGATCAGGGCTCGAGCCTCTTGTGGGGGCCGCAGGAACCCCGGATCATGAGCCTGGTGGGGAGAAGAATCTTGGCCGGAGATGCGCCAGAGGCGCCCTTCTGCTGGTTCTGAATTCGTTCCAGCAGCAGGCCCATCGCGCGTCGGGCCAATTCCACAGGCGACTGCGCAACCGTGGTGAGCGGAGGCGTCACAACGTCGGCCAGGTCGAAATCATCGAAACCGATGAGGGCCATGTCCTCAGGAATGCGCACCTTTTGCTCTGCCAAGGCCTTAAGCAGGAAGACCGAAGTTCGGTGATTCAGAGAGAAGATGGCGGTGGGGCGGCTTTTGCTGGCCATCATTTCGATGAGCCACTGGCGCACGCCGTCCAGCGTCAGCAACTCGAGCGTGATTTGGGTCTTCAGCCCGGAGGCATTCATCTGCGCGCTGTATCCCTGGATGCGCTCATGGATGGTGTAGGTCTTCTCGTCATATCCAACGCACGCGATGCGACGGTGGCCATGCTGAATCAGGTGTTGTACTGCCTCCTCGGCGCCGGCCCTGTTCTCCACCAGAATGCAATCGGTGTTCAGGCCCGGAAGGGGACGGTCGAAGGCCACAATCGCGAGCCCGGTGCCCTGCAAATGGTGGAGTCGGTCGTCGCCAGGGAGCGTGGAGGTGACGATCAGAAGTCCCGAGACTTTTCTGCTGGACATGAGTTCTGCCTGTTGAACCTCCAGGTCCGCGTCGCGCTCTGAGGAGACGACGAGCGTCATATAGCCATGGGCTCTGGCGATCTGCTGCACCGTGTGGGCGCATGAGGCGAAGAAGATGTCTGACAAATCCGGCACGATCAAGCCAATCATCTTGGCCCGCTGGCCTTTCAGCAGGCGAGCTGCTTCATTCTGCTGATAGCCAAGCTGCGCGATCGCCGCCTCGACCTTCTTCCGGGTGGAGGGGCGAACCGATGGATGATTGTTCGTAACACGTGAAACCGTCATCAGACCCACGCGCGCAAGTTTCGCAACTTCGCGGATCGTCGGCCTTCTAGCTTCAGGGTTCTTCATATATCGCCTCAGCATAAACTATGCGGTTCCCGCTCTCTCCGCTCCTGAAAATGATTGCTGGAATATTCGCATGTGGTAATATACATTCAAACAAGAGGGCGCACATGCAGGATCCGCTACGCCGATTCAAAGCCGATATCTTCCAGGCGCTTGCTCATCCGACGCGGATCGCGATTCTGGAGCTGCTGGGTGAAGGAGAACTCTCTGCCGGCGCTCTGATTGAAAAGCTTGGGATGGAGCAGGCGAATGTTTCCCAGCATCTTGCCGTCCTGCGCGCCAAGCAGCTCGTGACCAACCGCAAGGTTGGCAATCAGGTGTTCTACTCGGTTCGAGACCCCATCATCATCGAGGTTCTGCGGCTGATGCGATCCTTCTTTCATGCTCACCTGAAAGAGGCGATGGGGATGCTGGACGAGATGCAGAAAGACCTGGCGGAGTCTGGCCGATGAGCTTCTGCGAGCAACGGTTTTCAGGCAGCCTGTTTGGACGCGGGCTTCTCTTGCGGGCAAGCCATTCCTCAGGCTGTGCCTTGGTGCATGCTTTGCTCTCTGAGATCAGGGAGACAGAGGTTTCGCATTGATCGCTCACTCTTGGATATCCAGCGCGGAAGTGGTCTTATCGACCCGTGGTCTCCATTTCCTTCTGGTGATGGTGGCGGTTTGGACGATTCTTGGCCTTGCGGGACTGCTGCGGCCACGCAGTTTGCGATTCACCGCGCATCTGCTGTTTCCGCTCGGGGCTGTGGCATGCCTCGGCGTTGCGCTTCTGGCGGGGATTTTTCTCGCCTCAGGCCACGCGCCTGAAGTCATGGTGCTTCCGCTCGGCCTGCCCGATTTGCCATTCCACGTGCGTCTGGACGCTCTGTCTGGCTTCTTTCTGTTGCTGCTGGGCCTGGCTGGGGCGGGCATTTCAACCTTTGCGGCAGGCTACTTCCGATCTGGCGAAGGCACGTCGCCGGCGTTTCTTTGCCTGCAATATCATGTGTTTCTCGCCAGCATGGTGATGGTCATCCTGGCCGACGACGCCTACCTCTTCATGGTCGCGTGGGAGACGATGGCGCTGAGCTCGTACTTCCTGGTCACGTCGCAGCACCGGATTCCGGAAATCCGCCGCGCCGGTTTCCTCTATCTCATCATGGCCCATGTGGGCGCTATCTGCATTCTGCTCAGCTTCGGCGTGCTCCAGGGCGGCAAGTGGCTGTTCACCTTCGATGCGATGCGCGGAGCCTCGCTCACGCCCTACTGGGCGACCACCGCATTTCTGCTGGCGCTGGTCGGCTTTGGAGCCAAGGCAGGCCTGGTGCCGCTGCACGTTTGGCTGCCGGAAGCGCATCCCGCAGCTCCATCGCCGGTGTCGGCCATGATGAGCGGCATCATGCTGAAGACCGCCGTCTACGGCATGTTGCGCATCACGTTTGATCTGCTGCACGTCCGCTTCTGGCAATGGGGCGTGCTGATGCTCGCGCTTGGCCTGTTCTCCGGCCTCTTCGGAGCGATCTTTGCTGCGGTCCAGACGGATATGAAGCGCCTGCTGGCCTATTCTTCGATTGAGAATATCGGGATCATCTTCACGGGCGTCGGCCTTGCGGTGCTGTTCGAGTCGTGCCATTTGCCCCTGTTCGCGGCGCTTGCCCTGAGCGCGGCTTTGATCCACTCCCTGAACCATTCTCTTTTCAAGAGCCTCCTCTTTCTAGCCACCGGCTCCGTGCTGCACTCAACCAACCAGCGCAGTCTGGGCAAGCTGGGAGGCCTGATTCGCCGCATGCCGTGGGTTGCCGCGCTGGCGCTGGTGGGCACGCTGGCCATCGCTGGACTGCCGCCGCTCAATGGCTTCGTCTCCGAGTGGCTGCTTTTGCAGTCCTTCCTGTTCACCCCGCGTATTCCCCACGCGTTCCTCAACATGCTGATTCCGCTGGGCGCCGCCATGCTCGCCTTGACCGCTGCATTGGCGGCCTACGTGATGGTGAAGTTCTATGGCGTGATCTTCCTCGGCCAGCATCGAGAGGCATCGTTGGATCAGGCCCATGATGCGGGTTGGCTGGAACGCATGGGCCTGGGCTGGCTGGCGCTCGGCTGCATCGTGATCGGAGTCATGCCGCAGCTCGCGCTCCGGGCGGCGGGCACGGTGACTGGAGCGCTGCTGGGCCAACAGGTAAGCCTCAGTTCGCCCTTCTGGTGGATTGCGCCCATCGCGAAAGAGAACGCGTCCTATAGCGGCCTGCTGCTGCTTGCTGGAATTGTTGGCGTGGTGGGCGCCGCTTTCGTGCTGGTGCGGATTCTCGCCCACGGGCGCATGCGCAGAACGGCCCCTTGGGATTGCGGCTATCCGTGGCAGACCTCGCGGATGCAGGATACCGCCGAAGGCTTTGGGCAGCCCATACGCCACATGTTCGGCACCTTCTTCGGAATGGAGCGCGAGCTGCCGTCGCCGACGGATGCCGCTCCTCACTACCGCATCCATATCGAGGACCGCCTGTGGGGAGCGCTCTATCTGCCCATCGCGCGGAATGTGCAACGCCTCGCGGATTGGATCGGCCTGCTGCAGGGCGGCAGGCTGTCGATCTACCTTCTCTATAGCTTCCTGACCTTGCTTGCCCTGCTGGTGTTTGTCCTATGAGCCTGATCACCATGGTGCGTCAGTTCGGCGAGGTGTTGCTCGCCATCGCAGTTGCGCCGCTGTTTGCCGGGTGGATCGGGCAATGCAGGGCATGGCTGCAAAGCCGCTCCGCGCCTCCGTTGACGCAGCCGTACCGGATGCTGCG
>JAJZHR010000031.1:5341-11328 GCA_021810815.1 Acidobacteriota bacterium
TGGCCACGAATGCCTCGCCTCTGTTTCGCGCGACACCCTACGTCTTATTCGGAACCATGGTGCTGGCCGCGGCGATTATCCCCTCCATCGCAACCGACTTGCCCTTCGCGCGCGTGGCGGATGCGATTGCGCTCATCGGCCTGTTCGCCACGGCGCGCGTTTTTCTGTCGCTCGCCGCGATGGATATCGGCACGGCCTTCGGAAGCATGGGAGCGCGTCGAGAGATGATGGTTGGATTCCTGGCCGAGCCAGCCCTCCTGATGGTGCTGTTCAATGCCTTTCTGTTGTCGGGAAGCACGGCTCTGCCCAGCGTGGTTGAGGCGTCGATCGGCCACCCGCTCGTCATCGATCCCAGCCTGGTCTTCGCAGCGGTCGCATTCCTCATGGTTCTGCTGGCGGAAAACGCGCGCATTCCCATCGACAATCCTGCGACCCACCTCGAATTGACCATGATCCATGAGGCGATGGCGCTTGAGTATTCGGCCCGGCATCTAGCCCTGGTGGAGTGGGCGTCGGACCTCAAGCTCTTCAACTACGCGTGCATCGGCTTTGCTTTGTTTCTGCCCTGGGGAATCGCCACCCATGGAGCGGATGGCGGCATCGCTCTGCTGGTGGCCATCGCCGCTCTCCTGCTCAAGCTGATCTTCGCAGGGGCGGCTCTGGCGATCATTGAGTCCCTGTCGGCGAAGCTGCGAATCTTTCGCGCTCCGGAATATCTGGCAATGGCATTTCTGCTCGCTGTTCTGGGCCTGCTCGTTCATCTTCTGCTGGGGGCATAACGCAAATGCATCCGTCCCACGCTATCGACGAATTGCTGAAGCTGCTGGCGGCAAGCCTGTTGCTGATCTCCTTTGCCATGCTCTCGCGGCGGCGCACGCAGCGCCTGATCATCCTCTTCGCATGGCAGGGGGCCCTGCTCTTTGTGTCCACCCTTCTGGTGGCGTATAGCGCCGGCCTCACCGAACTCTACTATTCCGCTGCGCTCACGCTGCTCTTGAAAGTGATCGCTCTGCCATGGATTCTCCATCGGCTCATCCACCGGCTTGGTGCCCAATGGGACAGCGAGCCTCTGGTGAATATTCCCACCACCATGCTGGTGGGGCTGGGACTCGTGATTTTCGCCTTCGGATTGGCGCAGCCCATCAGCAGGATGGCGACGACCATCACCCGCAACACCCTTGGCATCGCTCTGGCGGTCATCCTGCTCTCCTTCCTGATGATGATCACGCGGCGCAAGGCGGTCACCCAGGTGATTGGATTTCTCGCCATGGAGAACGGCCTTTTCTTCGCCGCAACGAGCGCCACCTACGGCATGCCGATGGTCATCGAGTTGGGCATCGCGCTCGATCTTCTGGTCGGCTTCTTCATCCTGGGAATATTTTTCTTCCAGATCCGGGAGCAGTTCGACAGCCTGGATCTGAGCAATATGGAAGCACTGAAAGAGGACTGAAGTGGTGATACTGATTGTGCTTGGCTTGCCCCTCTTCGGAGCGCTGCTGCTGGCGTTGTTTGGAGAGCGCCGCGCAGCCGCCGAACTGAACGTGGGGATCAGTCTGGCCACCCTGGTCGCCGTCTCGTTTCTTGTTCTGCGCGTGCTGCGGCATGGCCCTCTGCTGGCCCTTCATGAGCAATTCTTCGTCGACTCCTTCAACGTGTTTCTCGTGGCGCTGACGGCATTCGTTGGATTCACCACCGCCCTGTTTTCGCGGCCTTACATGCGGATTGAAGAGCAGCGTGGCCGCCTCAATCAGCGGCGGCTGCGCCTCTACCACAGCATGTACCAGCTCTTCATGGCGGCGATGTTCCTCGCTCTGTTGACCAACAACATGGGGCTGCTCTGGGTGGCGATGGAGGCGGCCACGCTCTCTACCGTGCTGCTGGTTTCGCTGTACCGCACGCGGGCAAGCCTCGAAGCCGCCTGGAAATACTTCATCCTGTGCGGCGTTGGCATCGCGCAAGCCCTGTTCGGAACCATCCTGCTGTATTTCGCAGCCGAGCAGACGCTTGGGCGCGAAGGCATGACCGCCTTGCTGTGGACGCACCTCAACGCGGTGAAGGGCCAGCTTGAGCCAAGAGTGCTGGGACTCGCCTTCGTCTTTCTGCTGGTGGGATACGGAACCAAGGTCGGCCTTGCGCCCTTGCACAACTGGCTTCCCGATGCTCATGCCGAAGGCCCCACCCCGGTCTCGGCTGTGCTCTCCGGTCTTCTTCTCAACGTCGCCCTCTATGCTGTCATCCGCTGCAAGGTGCTGGTCGAAGGCTCGATCGGATCGCAGCTTCCCGGCCGGATGCTGATGGGCTTTGGCCTGCTGTCGGCGGTGCTTGGAGCGTTTTTCCTTTGGCGGCAAAAGGACATCAAGCGGCTCTTCGGCTATTCGTCGATCGAGCACATGGGCATCATCACCTTCGCGTTCGGTATGGGCGGCCCAGTGGCCAATTTCGCGGCCCTGCTTCACATGACGGTCCACTCGCTCACCAAGTCCTCGATCTTCTTCACCGCAGGGCACGCGTCGCAGACCGCAGGCACGCAGCGCATGGATGGCATTCGCGGACTGGTGAGCGTCAGCCCGACCATCGGCTGGGGCTTGATGCTTGGATCGCTGGCGATTCTCGGCATGCCGCCGTTCGGCGTGTTCGCGAGCGAATTCCTGATTCTCACCACAGCCATGCGCGACCATCCATGGACAACGCCATTGCTCCTCATCGCTCTCGGAGTAGCTTTCGCAGGCATCTTCAGCAAGGTTCAGCCGATGGTCTTCGGGGACAGCGATGCTCCGCCCTTGCCGCATTCTCCGGCGCTGATTCCGGTTTTTCTTCACCTTGCGATCGTGCTGGCTCTGGGCCTGTATATGCCACTCGCACTCGCGGAATGGTACCGTGCCGCGGCGCGGTTGATTGGAGGATGACCATGTTGCCTGACTTCATGGAGCAACGGACGGCCCTGCCAGCGAATATGCCAAGCTCCCATCTGCGCGTGGACGGCCAGCAATGGCTGTGGGCGGCCGAGGCGATGCGCCAGTTCTGCGCTCGTTTTCTCTCCCTATGGGGAGCCGATGATCGTGACCGCGACGGCTGCTTCCGCATCTACGCTGCGTATCTTCTGCCCGAGAGCGTCCTGGTGGTCGAGCATTCGATCGCTGCCGCGGCGGCGCCTT
Organism: Acidobacteriota bacterium; assembly: GCA_021810815.1. Taxonomy (GTDB): domain Bacteria; phylum Acidobacteriota; class Terriglobia; order Terriglobales; family Acidobacteriaceae; genus JAJZHR01. The sequence continues at coordinate 8,497 of JAJZHR010000031.1, forward strand.
TCTATCCCAGCATCGCGACCTTGTTCCCAGCGGCGCTGCGCATGGAGCGCGCCGTGCATGACCTGCTTGGGATTTCGACAGACGAGGCCGATCATCGCGGCTGGCTTCGCCATGGAGGCTGGCCTGAGACGCTGTTTCCGCTGCGGCGGGATGTGGATGGCAGCCAGCAATATCCCATCGTCTCCGCGCCCTACCCATGCGTTGCGGTGGAAGGCGACGGCGTCCATGAGATCGCCGTCGGCCCGGTCCATGCAGGCACGATCGAGCCAGGACACTTCCGCTTCTCTGTCGTAGGCGAGAAGGTGCTGCGACTGGAAGAGCGCTTTGGCTATACGCACAAGGGCGTGGCCAAACTCTTCGAGAATCTCTCGCAGCAAGAGGGACACCGTCTGGCTGCGCGCGTCTCTGGCGACTCCGCCGTCGCATTCTCCTGGGCCTATTGCGCCGCGCTGGAGGCGATCACCGGGACAACCTGCTCCTCCAGGGCGATCCTGCTGCGTGCTTTGGCCCTGGAGCATGAGCGCCTGGCGAATCATCTCGGCGATCTGGGAGCGCTCGGCAACGATGCTGGCTTCGCCTTCGGCCTCACGCATTTCTCGCGCTTCAAAGAGGACCTGCTGCGCGCGAACACCGTCGCCTTCGGAGCCCGCTACCTGTTCGATTATGTGGTTTCCGGAGGGGTGGCGGTCGACCTGACTGAGCAGAGCCGTCGTCTTCTCCTCGATCAATACGACGCGCTGGAGCCGGCTGTAGCGAATATGCGCTCCATCTACGACGAGCACGCCGGTCTGCAGGATCGCTTTCGCGAGGCTGGCCGCTTGGAGCACAGCACTGCGGAGAGGCTTGGAGCCATCGGCCTGGTGGGCCGCGCCTCAGGCATTGCGTGCGACCTCCGAGTGGACCATCCGTGGGCGCCGTACGATCGGCTCGATCCGCAACGAATCATGCAAACCGGGGGCGATGTCGCCGCGCGCGTGCAGGTGCGCTTCGACGAAATCATCGAATCCCTTCGACTCTGCAGGGCCCTTCTCGCAGAGCCTCCCATGGATGGCATACGCACGTTCGTTTCTCCTGCGGAAGCGAACCAGCTCGGCATCGGCCTCATCGAAGGATGGCGCGGCCCGGTGATGGTTGCGCTTGAGACAGGCCCCGATGGCACGATTCGCCGCTGCCATGCGCACGATCCATCCTGGCAGAACTGGCCGCTGATCGAATACGCCATTCTCGGCAACATCGTGCCGGATTTTCCGCTCATCAATAAATCCTTCAACCTGTCGTACAGCGGACAAGACGGATAAGGCGAATATGTACAACACAATTTCACGGATGATGAGAACTGGCCTGTTGACCGAGCCGCTGCCGGCTGTGGAAGAGGCGGCGCCCACGCTCGAAACCTTGCAGCAGGGCCTCCTCAGGATCGTCGGGCGCGCTCTCTGCATCCGCCATGTGGATGCTGGCTCCTGCAACGGTTGCGAGCTGGAGATTCAGGCGCTCAACAACCCCTATTACAACCTGGAGGGCGCAGGCGTGAAGTTCGTTGCCAGCCCGCGCCATGCCGACCTGCTGCTTGTCACAGGCCCGGTGTCCGTGAACATGGAAGAAGCTCTGAAGCGCACCTATGATGCCATCCCCGATCCGAAATTTGTGGTCGCGGTCGGCGACTGCGGGGCGTGCGGCGGTGTCTTCGGGACGAGTTACGCAAGCCGGGGCCGCGTCGCCAACGTGATCCCCGTGAACTACACCGTGGCCGGCTGTCCACCGAGTCCAACCGCAATCCTGCGGGGCATTCTTCAAACCGTTCACTCCACGTCGTCCACCACTTCGAAATAGGTCATGAGGGTCATATGCGTTCAGTTTTGACGATGCTCAAGTCGTTCCTGGCGGCGCTTGCGCGTTCGTTCGGCATCTCCACTCCAGAACCAAAGCCGCGCGTCCCGAGCGCAAACGGGATGGATGGCAAGCCCACGCGCAAAAACGACGAGCGCCGATCATGACCGGCCATAAGAGCAACGCAAATGGAGGGACTCAAAGAATGACAGATGCTGTGCCCAGGCCTCGCCCCATCCAGCTGCAGAGCCGGCGATCATCGGCTTCGGTCCCCTTTGTTTATGAGGAGGGGACGACGGCATCGTTGCACTTTGAAATTGAGGGTGTTCAAAGCCGTATGGACAAGGAGCACCCTGACCGCCTCATGCTCACCTACACGCAAATCATGATGGGCTTCCTGCTCTTGAATGATTCCCCTCGGCACATCGGCATGATCGGTCTTGGCGGCGGCTCGCTGCCGAAATACTGCCACAGGCATCTGCCAAAAACCCGCATGTCCGTCGCAGAGATCAGTCCCGACGTGATCGCTCTCCGAGGCTACTTTCAGATTCCCGAAGACGACGACAGATTCAAGGTGATCCTCGAAGATGGCGCGGAGTTCGTCAGCCGGATGCCGCTCGCATTCGACGTGCTCCTGGTGGATGGATTCGACATGTCGGGGCAACCTCCTCAACTGTGCAGCGAAGCATTCTATGAAGATGCGCATCGCTCTCTCACCCCGAACGGCATCCTGGTGGTGAACCTCTGCGACTGGGGATACAAAGTCGCACTGCGGCGAATCCGCGCTGTGTTTGAGGATGTTCTCCTGTGCGACTGCCCCGACGGGACGAATCGAATCGCCTTCGCCCGCAAATACGATATGTTCAATCCGTCGCCTCAGCAGCTCATGGAGCGGGCAAAGGAATTGAGCTTGCTGCATCCTCTTGACCTGGATGCTGTAGCCCGGCAGTTCGCTTCGCTCGCACAGAATGCGGGTTGCAGAAGCCAGCAGGCCGGGCCGGAGCT
>JAJZHR010000477.1 GCA_021810815.1 Acidobacteriota bacterium
CCACAAAATCTCCCTCGACCAGGTCATCCGTACCATGTACCTCACCGGCCTCGACATGCAATCCCGCTACAAGGAAACCTCCTTAGCCGGACTAGCCCTGAACGTCATCGAGTGCTGAGAGCAGAACCACAGTTGGTGTACCCATTCCATTTCTCTTTGCCGCCCACAGAATGAGTTGTCATCCTGACCCTGATCGCAGCGAACGGGAAAGGACCTCGCGGTTCGCACGGTGCCCGAGCATGGCCCAACGATGCGGCTATCGCATACAGCAACCCGAGTTCCGCTCTACAGTGTGGCCGGGTGCCCCATCCTCGCGGCGCTTTTGCCGCAGGGTGGGGTATCGTGCGCGGCAGCGCACGACCGCCTTCGGCTCAAGGCTCCTTCGCCTTCCAAACGCAAAGAACCGTTCGCGCCAGCGCGAATACCCGCCCTGTCGCGATACAAGACCACCGCGTCGAGGATGGGGCACACACTTCATTTGGAGCCCTGAAGATCTGAAACTTAGTTAAACCCCTTCCGGCTCCGGTTCTTCGACGACCAGTCTTCCATCTCCGGCTCGCGTTCGCGGTTGAACTGGTCCGTCCGCTCCGGCCGCTGCGCTTTCAGCTTCTCCGCTGCTCCGAAGCCCCGCTCTTCGCTGCGGCTCAGGCGCTTGTGGGCGTACATCCCTTCCAGCAGAAACTCCGCAGCGGACACCGCAATCTCCGGGTCGTCCTTCGCTGTGACCTTCAGCGGCGACAGCTTCTCAAACAGTCCCTGAATCTGCTTCAGCTCCTCCAGCGAATCCGCCGCCGGCTGGTCGTCGCCGATCTTCACCGTCCCGCCCAGGTTGAACCACTGCTCGATCTGCTGCGTGTTCATCTCCGCAAAGTAGCCGTCGAACGTCCGCCCCACAGCCGTGCGAATGATGTCGCGCACCACCGTATCCGCGCCGCGCATTTCGCCCTCGTACTCCAGCTCGATCTTGCCCGTGATGCCCGGCAGAGCCGTGTAGAGATCGCCCACACGCGGCACCACCACCGACTCTCCCTGCAGCAGGGCGCGCCTCTCCGCGTTCGAAATCACCAGCTCCATGGTCGAGATCGGCAGCCGCTGCGAAACGCCGCTGCGCTTGTCCACCTTCTTGTCCTCGCGCGCGATGAATGCCACCTGCTCGATAATCTCGCGGATGTACTGCGGAATCTGCACCTCCAGGCCATCCAGCTTCCCTGCGCCGTTGCTGCGCGCCGTCCACGCCTCCTGCTGCGTGATCGCGATGCCCTCTGCAAGCGTCTCCGGATAGTGCGTGCGAATCTCCGATCCGATGCGATCCTTCAGCGGCGTCACAATCTTGCCGCGCGCCGTATAGTCCTCCGGGTTCGCGCTGAACACCAGCGCAACGTCCAGCTCCAGCCGCACCGGGTAGCCTTTGATCTGGACGTCGCCCTCCTGCATGATGTTGAACAGCGCCACCTGTATCTTTCCCGCCAGGTCGGGCAGCTCGTTGATGGCAAAGATGCTGCGGTTGGCGCGCGGCAGCAGGCCGTAGTGCATGGTCAACTCGCTGGCCAGGTCCTCTCCTCCGCGCGCCGCCTTGATCGGGTCGATGTCGCCGATCAGGTCGGCAACCGTCACATCCGGCGTCGCCAGCTTCTCAATGTAGCGGTCGCTGCGGCCAAGCCACGCAATCGGCGTCGCATCTCCCTGTTGCGCCACCAGCCTGCGGCAGCGCATGCACAGCGGCTTGTACGGATTGTCGCGGATCTCGCACCCTGCGATGTAGGGCATCTGCTCATCCAGCAGCGTCGTCAGGGCGCGCAGAATGCGGCTCTTCGCCTGCCCGCGCAGGCCAAGCAGAATGAAGTTGTGCTGCGACAGCACAGCGTTCACAATCTGCGGAACCACCGTGTCCTCATAGCCGACGATGCCCGGGAACAGCGGCGCGCTGCTGGTCCGTTGCGAGCGCAGGCGCGCGATCAGATTCTCCCGCAGCTCGTCCTTCACACTGCGATGCGCAATGCGTTCAGCCGAGAACGGGCTGGCGGCAAGCTCGCCCAGAGTCGATGGCAACGCCGAAGTGTTGTGCGCTGCTGCGCCTGATTTGTTTTTTGCGGCTGTAGAGGAAGATGGCATGGACACGCTCCGAAACACGGAAGAAGAAAGAGGACCAAAGATGCCGTTCAGGAAAAGAGCCGCGCAACGGAATCGCGTGGCTGGCCTGCTTTAACTATATCCGCACACAGAAAAGCGGCCGCAGCCCCATAAGCAAAGCCGCCGCAGCCCCCACTGGAAACGGGCCGCTCAGACTTACATCACCATCCCCGTGCGGGCTGCGGATCGCACCGCCAAAGCACCGCGCCGCAGCTTCGGAAGCACCGTCGAGTAGAACTCGATGAGCCGCTCGCAGCGTTGCGCATCCGACCGCAGCCCTAGCAGCTCCTGCTTGAATCCAAGGTCGGAGGGGATCACCGCTGCCAGTTGGAAAGAGATCGACGCGTTCAGGTCGAGCCACGGAAATGCCGCCGGCTCGCCATCCCCTGTCTCCTCCGCGGCCAGATGCGTCAACTCGAAATGCATGGCGGCGCACTGCTCCCGCTGCAACCGCGTCGAATCCAGCGCTCCGTCCCTGCCCATGCCCATACCCATGTCCATGTCCATGTCCATCTCTGGCGCGCGGTCATGGAACAAGGCCACGTCCGCTTGCAGAAAGTCGCGCGTATCGTCCAGCATCTCGATCTCGAATCGCTCCTTGCCCTGGCACAGGATATCGAAGC
>JAJZHR010000478.1 GCA_021810815.1 Acidobacteriota bacterium
GAGTTCGCATTCCCGGTTTGAGCGTATCCGGTTTGAGCGTATCCGGCTGCCAGGCAAACCGTCAGCAAGCATGCCACCCCGGCAGCGCGGGCAAGGGCTCTGCGAACAGCCGTGGATTGCTTCGCGAGGCGGGAGGGGGTGGGGGTCATGGTTTTGGCTGGCCTTTCGCTGCCAGGGCTTGCTGCATTCCCTGGGCTGCCGCGTTTCTGGGTTCGAGACGCAGAGCTGCATCCACGTCCTGCTGCGCTGCTGCCACATTATTGTCTGCGGCGTCTAGATGCGCCAGCACCAGGTAGGCAGCCACATTGGGCTTCAGCTTGAGCGAAGCCTGGGCTTCTGCCCGCGCGGCGTTCGCGTCTCCGGTGCGCTCGCGCACCTGCGCCAGTCCGGCGTGGGCGGCCCAGTTCGCGCTGTCAAGGGCCAGGGCCGATTGGAATTCCTTCTCCGCCTCCAGCACGAGTCCTTGCCCAAGATAGTCTGAGCCGAGCTGCGCGAACTGCGCCGCCTGTGTCGCTGGCGGCAGACTCTTCATGCGCAGCACCCGCATTTGATCCATCTCGAACGCGGCCTGCCGGAAAGACGCCTCGGAGTAGGTTCTGCGAATGCGCTCCACAGGCTGCGCGGGCTCGTCGGATTTCCTGGCGGCATCGGTCTGGGCTTGCGCGGCGGCGGCGGTTGCTGGCGCTGGGGTGGCGGACGGAGCGGATGCCGGAGACGTGCCGAGCGAGGCTGAGTTCTCCGCAGAGGAGGCAGGCACCGGCGCAGTGGCCGGGTTCTTCAGCAGATGTTGCAGGTCGAGGGCCTCGGGATCGTCGGGCTTCAGCCGCAGCGACTCGCTCACCTCGCGCATGGCTCCGGCAAAGTCTTTGCGAGCGCGGAGAGCGACCGCGAGATTGTAGTGGTAGGTCGGGTTGCGCGGATCGGCTGTCTCGGCCTGGGTGAAGAGCGCGGCCGCGTCGTGGCCTTGCCGACTTGCAGCAACTCCTTGGTTATTGACCACTTCCGGCAGCGGAAGCTGGCTGGCCACGCGGGCGAAAGCGGCTTCCGCCTTCGCGTAATTGGCCGTATTGAAGTAGGAGAGGCCGAGGTAGAAGCCCGCTTCGAGAGAGAGCGGGTCTGATGGAGGCACGGTGGACAACGTAGCGGCGGCGCGGTCGTAGTCCTGGTCGCCGTAGTAGGTTTTGCCGAGCGCGAGCACGGCTGGAGCGAAGTCCGGTGCGATCTGCACGGCAAGTTTCAGGTGCCGCAGACGCTCATCGGGGATCGCCTCCACCTCGCCTCGGATGTAGTTCTCAAAGGCGTCCAGCTTCACGCTGGAAGATGCGGCGATGAACGTCTGCTCCGCAACGGAGTAGCCGGGAAGCATTTCCCGCGCGATCTTCCAGGCGACGGCATTCTCCAGGTCGAGCAGTCGCTCCAGCCGCGCAGAGTCTTCGATGGGCTGGCCCATGCGGAGGGAGCGCACGTTGAGCACCTGCGCCTGGGCGGAGACGTGGCCATCGTTGGAGGTGAAGCTGCCGACGATAACATAATCAGCATCAAGGGTTTGCGCGATGCGCAGGGTGGTGGCGCGGGAGGGTTTGAAGTCTGGTGGGAGGCCGAGGTGGTCGAGAGCGAATTCGCGGTCATCGCGGCGGATGGGGAGGAAGCCGGCGGAGGCGAGGCGCTGGTTGAGGATGAAGGGGAAGGATTCGCCTACCCAGTCCAGATTCGGCAGGCCGGAATGGTTCTCAAACGGAAGGACCAGGATGAGGCGTCCAGCGGGCGCGGAAGTTGCTGTTGTTGAAGGAGTTGAAGGAGCTTGCGCAGGTGCGGCGGAGGAGAAAAGAAGCAGTGCTCCCAGGGCTGCAAGGAGGCAGATCGCTGCGCGGCAGGGGTTCGGGAGCCGTCGGAAGCATGTGGTCGGAAACACAGCCCTGATTATAGTTGCGCGGCTATTCACCGTATTTGGAGCCGGCTTGCGACCGTGAAATTGCGGTCGAAAACACGGTGGGGGGCACGGTCGGGGACGGTGGAAGTGCGGTCAGAGGCGCGGTCAGGGGCGGCTGGAAGGACGGTTGCGTTGACGGAGCGGTTGAAGCGGAGGACGGCGATCCAGAGACCCTTGCGCCGGGCTTGCCAGGCGATGGTTCCGTGGAGCAGGAAGGCGGCTTGCCGTGGGGTGAGCCTGGATTCGAAGTCGATGTCGGGCGATGAGGTGGAGAGCGGGCCGCCGCCCCAGTGATGCCATCCCAGGGGGCCGAAGCGGGTGGAGAAGATCAGGGCTGTGTCGTAGTCGCCTGGATTGTCCGCTGCTTTGGCAAGCTGGGGCAGGGAGAAGTTCTCCAGGGAGGCGATGTGGATGGGCTGGCGCACGTAGCCCAGCTCCGGCTTGGACAGTTCGTCGGTGGCCGGCCACGTGGTGAGGACGGTGGCCTGCGGCCATTGGCTGACGATGACGTGGATGGCCTGCTGCTGGAGCAGGATCATGTCGCTGTAGTTGAGGTTGTCCTCGGGAGCGAAGCGGTAGGGCGGGTTGATGAAGATTCCGGCGATGAAGGCGACGGCCGAGAAGGCGACGAGCAGCCACCAGAGCCTGACACGCCTGCGCCACGTTGTGACGCACTCCAGCAGCACCAGAGGATACAGGGGCAGCAGGTAGCGGGTGAGCAGGGCGCCGCCCATGATGGAGAAGAAGACGATGTTGCCCAGCAGGATAAGGCCGATGGCGGCCTGTTGCTGCAAGGGGATGCGAGGGCGGAGCGAAATGCG
>JAJZHR010000479.1 GCA_021810815.1 Acidobacteriota bacterium
GCTTGGCCAGTGTGGTCACATCGGGAAGGATGCCGTAATTCTGATAGGCGCACCACTTGCCCGTGCGTCCCATGCCGGACTGTATTTCATCCGCCAGCAGCAGCGCTCCGGTGGAGTCGCAAAGCTGACGCGCAGCAGCGAAGAACTCCTGCGAAATGGGGCGAACTCCGCCCTCGCCCTGCACCGCCTCCACGCAGACGGCGCAAACATCCTCTGAGAATGCAGCGCGCAGGGCGGCGACGTCGTTGAACGGGACGAACTCCACGCCGGGGATCAGCGGAGCGAACGGCTCGCGATACTTCTCCTTGTGCGTGGTGGAGACAGAGCCCATGGTGCGGCCGTGGAAGCTGTGGTCCAGCGCGATGATCTTCGTTCCGATGCGCCTGCCTTCGGAGCGGAGCAGGCCGGCGTGGGCGCGCGCCAGCTTCAGCGCGGCCTCCCATGCTTCCGTTCCGCTGTTGCAGAAGAAGACGCGGTCCAGGCCGGTGATCTCGGTGAGGCGCAGGGCCAGTTCCGCCGATCCCTCATGGTAGAAGAGGTTCGACGTGTGCAGCAGCTTCGCGCTCTGGGCGGCGATGGCCGCGGCGATGACAGGGTGGCCGTAGCCGAGAGCAGAGACGCCGATGCCGCTGAGCAGGTCAAGATAGCGCGCGCCATTCTCGTCGATTAAATGCACGCCTTCTCCGCCGGTGAAGAGAACAGGCGTGCGCTCATAGGTTTGCAGAAGCAGCTTGGATTCCGCTGCGCGAATGCCGTCGAGTTTCGTGGGTGTCTTCATGCCACCATCACCTCCGTTCCATCATTGACGCGCGAACTGCACAGATCGGGCAGAACAGCCGCCGCGTCGGCGGGCAGGATGCGAACACGTTTGACTCCGTGCAAGAGAGCGTTGCGGCATGCGCCGAGCTTGGGCAGCATTCCGCCGGAGACAATGGCCTGTTTCGTCAGCTCTGGAATCTGCTTGATGTCGAGCCAGCGCATGATCTTGCCATCCGCTCCACGCACGCCAGGAACATCGGTGAGAAACACCAGAGCATCGGCCTTGCAGGCGATGGCGCAGGCGGAGGCCATCTCGTCCGCGTTGATGTTGTAGTATTCGCCGTCGAAACCCAATGCGATGGATGAGATGACGGGAACGGCCCCCATCTTCCAGATCGCTTCCAGCCAGCGCGGGTCCGCCGATGCGATCTCGCCCACAAATCCAAGGTCGGGGTCTGTCTTCTTTTTGCGCGCTCGAAACGCGTGTCCGTCGCCGCCCGTCAGGCCCACGGCGGATTGACCGCGCGCTCCCAGAGACGCGACGAGCGCCTTGTTCACGCGCCCTGCCAGCACCATCAGGGCGGCGTCGCGCGTCTCCGCGTCGGTGATGCGCAGGCCGGAGATGAATTCGCTCTTCTTGCCAAGCTGCGCCAGAGTGCGCGTCAACTGCACGCCACCGCCATGCACCAGCGCGACTTCGTTGCCATCGCGCGCAAGATCAGCTACGGCCTGCGCGCAGATAAGAAGCACTTCCGGATTTTCAAGGGCGGCGCCGCCCAGCTTCACCACGAACTTCATTTCCCGAGCCTTTCGATACTCCTGCTTACAGCAGACCTTCTGCTTCGCCCCATCCGCACATCAGGTTCATGTTCTGCACCGCCTGTCCCGACGCGCCCTTCAGCAGGTTGTCCAGGCAGGAGACCAGAACCAGCCGCCGCCCGTCCGGCGCAAGCTCAAATCCAACGTCGCAGTAATTCGTGCGAACGATGTGCTGTATCTGCGGCAACTGCGATGCCCTATGCACGCGCACCATCGGACTCGTGCTGTAGAACGCGCGCAGGCAGGCTTCAATCTCCTCCGGCTGCATCGCATTGGAGAGGCGCACATAGAGGGTGGACAGAATTCCCCGCGGTATGGGCAGCAGGTGCGGCGTGAACTGAATCTGATCGCCGCCAAGCCCAAGCTGCTCCAGCAATTCTCCCGTGTGCCGATGTCCAAACACCGCATACGCCGAAAGATTGTCCGCTGCGTACATGAAGTGCGTCTTCGCGGTCGCCGCCTTGCCTGCGCCGGAGACGCCCGACTTTGCATCGCAGACAATCCCGTGGCCCACATCGACGAGGCCAGAGCGCAGCAAAGGCGCGAGCGCAAGAAGGATCGAAGTCGCATAGCATCCCGGATTCGCGACCAGCATCGCGTTCCGCAGGGCATCGCGATGCAGCTCCGGGCAGCCGTAGACCGCCTGCTGCTGCAGCGTGTTCGCCAGCGCGGGGTCAGCATCGCGGAGCTGGTAGACGGAGCGGTTGGCTGCGTCCTGCAAGCGCCACGCTCCGCTCAGATCGATCACGCGCAGGCCCTCGCGCAAAATCTCTGGCACCCACTCCCGCGAAGTTTCATGCGGCGTCGCCAGGAAGACGATTTCCACGCCCTGGTCCCGCAACTGCCGCCAACCCTCAAACGCGACCACCTCATGCTGCGCGCCATCGGCTCCCAGCCGAAGCTGAGGATGCAGAGTCTCCAGCGGCAAACGCGCGGTGGACGACTGCTCCGCTGCGCGCCCAAGAAAGACGGGTGCGGATGCGGCCAGCCGAGGATGATGCAGCAGCAGCCGGGCCAGTTCTCCGCCCGCAAAACCACCCACGCCAAGCACAGCGCTTTTCACCGTCGCCAGGGGCGCAGGCGCCAGAGCGGTTGCGGTCTCTGGACCCGCAGTTGCTGTCTCCGAAATGGATGAAATACTCATTCGCTCGTTTTCCTGAAAA
>JAJZHR010000480.1 GCA_021810815.1 Acidobacteriota bacterium
GACGTCAACAACATCTATGTATTTCTCGTAGCGCGAGTGGCCCGCAATGTGAAGTTGCGCGACACGCTGCGCGGGAACGGCGTTGACGTACTCCATAGGATCGAACTCGTGATTCACAGAGGAGACATAGATGTTGTTGACGTCGAGGAGGATGCCGCAGTCAGCGCGCTCAACAACCTCGGTTAGAAACTCCCACTCCGTCATCTCGGATGCTGTGAAGGCCGCGTAGCTGCTGACGTTTTCGACGGCGACTGGAATTTCGAGATAATCCTGCACCATGCGGACACGCTCAGCGGTCCGCTCAACGGCCTCCCATGTGTACGGCAGCGGAAGCAGGTCGTGCGTGTACGTGCCATCGACGGAACCCCAGCAGAGGTGATCGCTGAGCCAGGGTGTCCCGGTGCGACGGACCAGCGTCTTCAAGCGGCGCAGGTGTTCGGGATCGGGCGCAGTGACGGATCCGAAGTACATGGAGACGCCATGCTGCACCACGCGGTACCGCTCGAGAATCTGATCGAGGACGGCGAGCGGGCGTCCACCATCGACCATGAAGTTCTCGCTGATGATTTCAAACCAGTCGACCACAGGCTTGCGCGAAAAGATATGCGCGTAGTGGGGAATGCGGAGACCGATTCCGATGCCGTGATTTGACCAGGCGTTGAAGCGATTGCCGGACATAGCGCGCCCTTGTGAGAGTGGAGTCATGTGAATTGTTGGAGAAGAGAGGGGGGATCGATGGCCGATTGGAATGCGAGGCAATGCAGCGGTCCACCGACCCCGTGAAGGAGTTAGACGACGCTGGGCATTTTGGAGCCGTCGGTGGCGCAACCGCCCTTGCCCTTGCAGCTGTTCTTACCCTTGCAGCCGTTGTCGCTGGACTTGCAGCCGCCTTGCCCTTTGCAGTCGTTCTTTCCCTTACAGGAGTGCTTGGCTGCATCCATGCTGGTGCGCTGCACGCCCGCCTTGAAAGCCTTGACGGAGGTGCCGCCCTGCACTGGGCTGGAGGCGTGTGCAGCCACGGTGGCGCCGCCCATCAGACCGGCGAGAGCTGCGCTGAGAAGGAATGCATTGACCTGGTTCTTCATGATGATTTGACCTCGTGGGATTGGGTTGGGGCGACGCCAGCCGCCGGTGATTGCTCGCGGGATTGATTGGGGTCTGCGTCCCGCACCTGTCAGACACGCACAGTAGGAGTGGCGGCACGCGGAAAAAGTTACGAAGAAAACTTCATGGCGCTGCACATTTTGCACTTTTTCTCATCCCATCAGGTTGCAAGGTGTGCGTCTGCCACTGAAAAATACAATCCAGCAACGGGTGTGCATCGTTCTTCAAGGTGCAGCCGGGCAACTTCCCTGCCCGGTGTGCGGAGGTTGAATGGAACAGGCAAAAGGAATGGAGGCCGTCTCTGCGGCGAGCCTTACCCTCGCGCTGCTGCAGAGCATCTGCGCCGCGGTGCTGACGGTGAACGGAATCCGGATTGTGATTGGAGTGGGCGCTCTGGCTGCGGGCAGTATTTATCTACCTGTGCTGCGCTTCCATCAGGATGCGATTCGTATCCCCATGCTGACGCTGGCAACGGCAGGCGCATTGGTAAATCTGGCTGTGCTGGTGTGGATCTGGCGGCTGCGTGCGCAGCCTGCGGCACAATGGCGGCGCAGTGAGACGAACGCCAGGCAGCTGCGCGGTGAACGGCTGCAGGTGGCGATGGCCGTGCTTACGCTGGCGCTGGTCGGCATAGAGGTGTGGACGCACATGCTGCTGACGCGCAGGGCACAGGCACAGCACCGGCCCGCAAACAATCTCAGCCTTCGGGTTGCTCCGGCGGGCCTGACTTCAGCTCTTCATCCAGGCGCTGATGCAAGCGCTGGCTAAAGCCGGCCGGCAACTCGAAGACACGATCATCAGCCACGAGCACGACAACATTGCGCGTGGAGTCGAGCACAGCGGAACAGATTTCGCAGGTCTCAAGGTGCTTGTTGATCTCCAAGCGCAGAACAGGGTCCAGGTCGCCGTCAATGTAAGCGGAGATGTGGTCCCATACGTGTTTGCAATCAATCATCATGCGCGCCCCCAGAACCACCTGCGCTTGGGAGCAAACCCCTCGAGTTTTGGCGCCAGATCGCGCTGCAGCATTGCGCGTGCCCGGTGCAGACGAACTTTGACAGCCGCCTCGCTGATGGCAAGCGCTGTCGCCGTTTCACGGATATCCATTTCTTCGATGTCCCGAAGCAACACAACGTTACGGTAAATTTCCGGAAGCTTCTGAACAGCCTGGCGCAGAATCTCGCCGAGCTGTTGCCGCTCGAGGGTTTCGGCTGGAATTTCGCGCCAGCAGGTGAGCACGGCGGGAGTGTAGTCGCCCGTGGCGTCGTCTGTCTCGGCGTCAAGCGAGTCCTCACGGAGCGAGCCGAGTTTGCGCAGACGCCCCAGACCCTCATTCCGGGCGATGGAAAGCACCCATGTGCGGAACTGCGAGTCGCCGCGGAAGAGGTGGAGGTTGCGATAGACCTTGATGGCCGTTTCCTGGGCCGCATCTTCTGCATCGGCCTCGTTCTTGAGCATGGAGAGGAGGAGAAAGTAGATAGGCTTTTCGCAGGGCCGGATGAGCTCGTGAAAGAGCTGCTTTTCACCCGCGAGGATGCGGCGAATACAGTCCAGATCGGTTTGGGGGGCGGTTGACAAGCGGAAGCGTTCACCGAAGCTGGAGCCTTGCCCGGCCACCGGCCGTAATGAC
>JAJZHR010000481.1 GCA_021810815.1 Acidobacteriota bacterium
GATGCGCCGCAAGCAGCAGACGGACGCGACAATTCGCTTCACGGGAAGAAGGGACGAGGTCCACCTGAACACGCAGTCCACCTGCGTGCTGACGGACGAGGGCGGCAAGCGCAGCATCGCAGTGGAGAAGATGGGATCGAACAGCACCATTGTATGGAATCCGTGGGCGGAGCTTGCGGCCACGCTGCCGGATATGGAGGCCGATGGATGGCAGCGGATGGTGTGTATTGAGACCGCCAATGTCGCTGAGAATGCGATCACGCTGGCTCCGGGAGAGTCGCACGCAATGCGGGTCGCGATGAGCGTGGAGGCGCTGAAAAGCTGATGCTGGTGCTGGCTTCATCCTCGCCGCGTCGCCGCGAGCTGCTCGCGCAGATCGGCGAAGTGTTTCGTGTGGAGAGCGCGGATATTTCCGAGGCGCGGCTTGCGGGCGAGGAGCCGTCCGCCTATGTCTGCCGGCTCGCGTTGGAGAAGGCGCAATCGGTGTGGGAACGTCTCCACGCGGAGCATGATCCGTCTCCGGGCGTGGCCAGCGACCATGCGGGCGATCCCCTCATCGTGCTCGGCGCTGATACCTCTGTCGTCTGCGAAGGAGAGTTGCTGGGCAAGCCGCTCGACTCCTCCGACGCTGCGCGTATGTTGCGCCTGCTCGCTGGCCGCAGCCATCAGGTCTTGACGGGAATCGCAGCGGTCACGCGCAGCGGGGCCATCAGCGACGTGGAAACAACCGAGGTTGTCTTCGCACCGATTCCTGAGGATGAGATTGCCGCGTACATCGCGAGCGGGCACCCATTCGATAAGGCAGGTGCCTACGGCATCCAGGGCCACGCCGCGCGATGGATTCCGCGCATTGAGGGCTGCTACTTCAATGTGGTCGGGCTGCCGCTGGCGCGCGTCGCGGCGATGCTTGACCAGGCGCGCCGGTCGGTCGAGCCGGTGCGCGGCGGAGGCAAGCGATAACGCGCAGTATCCAACTCGTCGCAAGAGCGTGAAGGGTGGGGCACCAGGTTTTCGTCAACGCCCTCCAGCTATGGATGGAGCATCTGAAGCTAGCTTTTTTCCACTACAACAGCCGTGCCGTAGGCCAGCACCTCTGTGACGCCCTGCATCAGTTCGTTGGCGTCGTAGCGGGCAGAGATGATGGCGTTCGCGCCATGGTCCGCGGCGTGCTCCATCATCATCAGGAAGGCATCGTTGCGCGTCTTCTCGCAGAGGTTGGAAAGCAGCGTGATATTGCCGCCGAGGATGGTCTGAAAGCCTGCGCCCAGAGTCCCCAGAATGGAGCGTGAGCGAACGACGATTCCGCGCACCACGCCGCAGTTGCGCACGATGCGGTAGCCGGGCAGTTCCAGCGCTGTGGTCACCATGGAGGGATCGAGTGTGGGCGGCATGGCATGGCCTCTCTTCGCAACAGAAATGTTGAAACGATGCGAGGCCAGTGTACGCCCGCGTCAGATCTCTTCCGTCAGGATTTGAGCGAGGGTGGGGGGGTGCTTCGGCTTGGACAGCGCCTTCGCCTTCTCATCCACGATGACGCGCCCCGCCGGGGGCGTCCCCACGCGCTCGCGCGCATTTGCCTTCACAGCTTTCGTGACGGAGAACACCTGCTTCTTCGGCTTCCGCTTTGTAGGCTTGCTGGCTTCCATAGGAGTTCTCCTCCGATGCCTGCGCCTGCGATTCTTCTGCAGGCGCAGGGTTTTTACCGGGCTTGATCTACTGGCCTTTGCTCTGGCCAGCTGCCTGGGAGTGCGCGGTAGACATTACGGCAACGCCATAGGTGGGCAGGCTGACGGAAGTGGCGCTGCCACCCTTCAAGACATCCGTCATGGTTGACGGCAGCTTTACCGTCTGTGGCGCAGAGGAGAAATTCACCAGGATGAAGACGGTGCCGTTCGCTCCCGCGCGGGGATATACGTCAACGCCTGTGGGCACGGGGCCGAACTTCGCCTTTACGCCAGCCTGGTCGATCATCCACTTCGCCGCTTTGTCCAGGCTGGCATCGTCGAGCCACGCGCCAATGTACGTGATGCTGCCTTTGCCCACCTTGCGCGTGATTGCCGCTGGCTGGCCGTCGAGCCAGCCATTGCTCTTGCCATAGCGCATCAGCACCTTGGTCTCGGGGTCTTTTGCGCTCAGTAGCTCTGCCCATTCCTTGCTGGTGCCGGTGCCCCATGAGCCGGAAACAGGAACCGGCCCGGTGAGGGCGTAATATTGCTCCACGCGGCCCCCGAGAAGCTGCGTCAGCGGTCCGGGCTGGCGCTCCGGCTGTAGGCCGTTGTCCACGTTCTTCATGCCGGTGCGCTGGCCGAGCACCAGGTTGCCGCCCTGCTCAACGTAGGCGATCAGGTTCTTCGCCTCGGCGTCGGAAAGCACGTTCAGACCCGGCGCGACCACCAGCTTGTATTGGGAGAGCGGCGAGCTGGGAGAAACGATGTCCACGGACTGAGAGAGGTCGCGCAGCGGCTTGTAGTAGCTCACGATCTGGTCCACGGGATCGAAGCTCGCATTGTGGCGCTGCCAGTTGATGGCCCAGCGGCTGTCGTAGGAGTGCAGGATGGCAACGTCGGACTTGACGGAGGTTCCCGCAAGAACCGGGCCGGCCTTGGAGAACTCAGCTCCAAGCTGCGCCACTTCGGAATATAGCGGGACGGGAGTTCCATCGGCGCCGACCAGCGTACCGTGATACTCCTCCTGACCGTTCAGCGCGCTGCG